>CAIMVD010000187.1 GCA_903844815.1 uncultured Bacteroidota bacterium
CAATTGATATTAAAACAGATGCTCCAAAACAGGAAGCCAAATAGAAAATATGTCAGGCGCACAAAACAGGGAAAATATCGAAAATATAAATAAACACATTAAGTTAGCGCCATTACCCTGGGGTGCAGGGGGGGTAAAATGTGGGAGTAAGAAACTGATTACCCGGGCTTAACTAAACGACATTGATCTATGATCTATGATTTGCGTTATGCTGGTTTTTAGATCTTCATATGAATTTACGATCTTCAGGTCGTCATTCTCATCTATTACATTCTGCGGGGGATTGTAGAGTATTCCGTGATCAGCCTTTCTCAGCATGGCAATGTCGTTATATGAATCTCCAACCGCAATCACTTTGTAATTCAGATTATGAAGCGCTTCAACAACTTTCTTCTTGGCTTCTTTCTGGCGAAGGTTATATTCAGTTATCATCCCTGAAGAGTCGGTTGTAAGCTGGTGACATAAAAGAGTGGGTTGCCCGAGCTTCTCAATAAGGGGACCTGCGAATTCAATAAAAGTATCAGAGACCAGGATAAGCTGTGTTTTGGATCTGACCCAGTCAATGAATTCACACGCACCCGGAAGCGGACTCAAAGAGGTGATCACCTTTTGAATATCCTGTAATGTGAGGCCGTGTTGTTTCAGAATCGCCAGCCTTCCTTTCATCAGAACATCATAATCGCTAATATCTCGTGTGGTCAGCTTAAGCTCCTCAATGCCAGTCTTAATCGCCACATTTATCCATATTTCAGGCACAAATACCCCCTCAAGATCTGAACATATTATATACATATTCTGCAAATTATTCAATTAGGTGTTGTTGATTATAAACTCCTTCAGTAATCCGTAATCATTGCCGAGCATTGTATAGTTTTCTGTTTTCCCGGTAAGTCCCTCGAGTGGTGCCGGAAGCTCAGGGTCTTTTTTTATTATACTGCGGAGCTCAGCCGGGAATTTTGCCGGATGTGCTGTTTCGAGCGCTATTGAAAGGGTTCCGGCAGGATGACTGTTTCCCTGACGGCCCAGATATTCATTTAATCCCCGCCATGCCACTGCTCCGTGGGGTTCGAGCAAAATCCCGGATTCACTGTATACTTCTTTAATTGTAGTTATAGTATCTGTATCATTTACGCTGACTGAAAAGAGTTCATCCCGGATTTTCTTCATGTCGGGCTCGCGGGTAATAATGCCTTTTTCATTCATCATTCCTCCATACAGATCGATTATCCGGGCCAGATTGCTGGGATGGCCTACATTCATTGCACTGGAAATGCAGTTTCTCGACGGATCAATTGCCGTGTAAACGCCAGTTTGGAAAAAAGCAGGAACCTCGTCGTTCTCATTTGTGGAAATGACGAAATGATCAACCGGTAATCCCATTTTTGAGGCAACGATTCCTCCCATCAGATTACCAAAATTACCTGACGGCACGCTGAATGTCGCACGGTCGTTCAGTTTTCCCGATAATTTTGCCCAGGAATAGAAATAGTATACCGATTGGGGCAGCAGCCTTCCGATATTAATTGAATTAGCCGATGAAAGAGGCAGATGGGAGAGGGAACTGTCCATAAACGCCTGTTTTACGAGGCGCTGGCAGTCGTCGAATTTTCCGTCAATGGCAAGTACGCTGATGTTTTTATGAAGTGTTGTCATCTGCTTTCGCTGCATGTCAGTAACTTCATCTTTTGGAAAAAGAATTATTACATCTATGTCTGGAAGTCCGTAAAAGGCGCTGGCTACTGCACTTCCGGTATCTCCGGAGGTAGCTGTCAGAATTGTCAGGCGACTGTCGCCTGAAGCCAGGAAATATTGCATCAGCCGGCTCATTACCCTGGCAGCGAAATCCTTGAATGAGGCAGTTGGGCCACGGTCGAGGCGCATTATGTACTTCCTGTCTTTTACCTTTTCGAGAGGTACCTCAAAACAATAAGCATCGCGGCAAATCTGTTTGAGATCACTGTGGCCGATCTCATTTCCTATTAGCTTTTCGAGTACTGAAAATGCTATTTCATGGTATTCCATCCCTGAAAAAGATTCCAGCTCACTTTTATCGATAAGCGGAAATGAATCGGGAAGGTACAATCCTCCGTCGGGGGCCAGCCCGCCAAGAAGAGCCTCCCTGAATGTTACTTCAGGTGACCTTCTGTTTGTAGAATAGTATTTGATGATTGTGTTTTTCAAGGAGTTCAGTATTCAGGGTTATTTCTAAACGTTCAAAGTTCAACGTTCAAAGTTCAAAGTTTAACCTTGTTATCAGATATTTACAACACGCATGATATCGGCAAATACTCCGGCCGCCGTAACATCTGCGCCTGCGCCATATCCTTTAATTACCATTGGAAGTTCCCTGTACCTGTCGGTAGTCAGCATTATTATATTATTGCTGCCGGCAAGGTTAAAAGAAGGATGATCGGGCCCTACGGCATGCAATTCAACACTGGCCTTGCCCTTATCGAGGATGGCAAAAAATCTCCATTTCCTGTTCTGACTTTCTATCTCTTTTCGCTTATTCTCAAATTCAGTGTCATATTTGGTGACTTTTTGAAAAAAGTCATTAAGATCTCCTTCAAAACAATCATCAGGGAGGAATTTGTTTACTGTGACATCTTCCTTTTCAATAATATATCCAGCTTCCCTTGCGAGGATCAGAATCTTCCTGACCACGTCGGTTCCGCTGAGATCGACTCTCGGATCCGGTTCCGAATAGCCTTTTTCCCTTGCTTTCCGTATTGCAGCACTCAGAGGCATATCGGGGCCGATTTCGTTGAAGATGAAATTCATTGTTCCCGAAAGTACTGCTTCGATCCTGATAATCTTGTCGCCGCTTAGTACAAGGTCGCTGATCGTTTTTATTATAGGCAGCCCTGCACCCACGGTTGTTTCGTACATGAATTTCACCCCTCGTTCATTGGCTGTATTTCTGAGAAACTGGTAGTAGCTGTAATCCATTGAGCATGCAATCTTATTTGCAGCAACAATTGAAACATATTGTGAAAGTATTTCACCATAATGCGACGCAACATTTTCGTTGGCTGTGCAATCGATAAAAATTGCGTTGCGAAGGTTAAGCTTTGCTATCTGGTGAATAAAAGATGAAATATCTGACTTTTCACCCGAGTTGTCAAGTACTTCCGACCAGCTTTCAAGTGGGATTCCTTTTTTATCAATCACCATTTTGCGCGAATTCGCGATGCCTGCCAGGTTTACAATCAGGTTTCGTTCACTAAGCAGGGTTGCATATTGTTTTTGCAGTTGTTTCAGAAGACTTGACCCAACAAGGCCTGTTCCGGCAATGAAAACATACATCTCTTTCAAACGGGAAAGGAAAAATCCGTCGTGAATGACATTAAGCGCTTTTTTCAGATATTCGTACTTAATTACCACGGATATATTTAACTCGGATGATCCCTGGGCGGTGGCAATTACGCTAATCCCGTTACGGCCAAGCGATTTGAAGAGGGTGGCAGAGATGCCGGGGGTGTTTTTCATCTTCTCGCCAACGATGGCAATTACAGAAAGATGTTTCTCAATCAGGAGTTTCAACTCGCCGTTTACACTTATTTCATTCCTGAATTCTTCCTTAATTGCGCAAACAGCCTTTGCAGAGTCCGAAGGTGATATGGCAAATGTTATTGAAAATTCTGAGGAAGCCTGGGTTATCAGGATAATGTTAATCTCCTCACTGGCCAGTGCCCCGAAGAGTCTCATCGACGTGCCGGTGACTCCAACCATTCCCGGACCAAGCAGGGTGATGAGATCAACATGGTCGATTGATGAAATTCCCTTAATAGGACTTTTGTTTCCATTTAAGGCTATGTGGCTTATAACAGTTCCCTTTGATTCAGGATTGAAACTGTTAAGTACTTTAATGGGGATATTCTTTTTATAAACCGGACGGATGGTTGGTGTATAGATTACTTTTGCACCGAAATGTGATAATTCGATTGCTTCGGAATAAGTAAGATTCTCTATTGCATATGCTTTTTCAACCTTTTTGGGATCTGCCGTCATGAAGCCGTCAACGTCGGTCCATATTTCGAGGAGATCCGCGTCGAGCGCTGCTGCAATAATAGCTGCAGAATAGTCAGAGCCCCCTCTTCCAAGGGTAGTAGTTTCCCCTTCATGGTTGCTTGCTATGAATCCGGGAACAATAATATGACTCGAATTATCAGTAAACTTCTGTTTAATCAGTTTATCAGTTGTAATAAAATCGACGTTTGCATAGCCGAAGTTGCTGTCGGTTTTAATAAAGGTACGGGCATCGAGCAAGAGACAATTATTAATCAGATTACTGATAATCAGTGTTGAAAGCAATTCTCCGGTGCCAAGGATCTGGTCGATTGAATGTTTGCTCAGTTCGCGCAGGAGACATACTCCCCTGAGAATCTCCTTCAGCTCATTCGAGATCTTTCTTATGGATTCAATAACAAATTCCTGCTTTGATTTAGGAATAAGCTGGGCACTGAATTCTTCATGCTTAAGAATTATTCTTTCTACCAGGGCTTTGTATTCCTCATCGCGTGCAGAGGCAAGTTCACCGGCCTTTTTAAGTTCATCAGTTATCCCTGAGAATGCAGATACAACAATAATACATGGCTCTTGCTGTGATTCAATAATTTTTTTTACGCCCCTGATCCTTTCGGGCGAACCCACTGAAGTACCTCCAAATTTAAGGACTTTCATTTTTGCTGATTTTATAAAATAAAACTGCATCCTGAAAGATGCAGTAAAACTAGTGCAAAGATAGAAAAATAAACCAAAATGGTTGTTTTTATTAAGAATATTAAATTAAGGATTGTTTAATATGAAAAAAAGTTAGCAAAAACTGATTAGTAGATAATGAAAGAAAGAGGATTTATTAAAAAACAGAAAATATCCTTGGATTTCTCTGTGTAACTCTGTGGCATCTCTGTGGCTCTCTGTGTAACAATGTATTAAGAACTAACACAGAGATCACAGAGGACCACAGAGAATCACAGAGAACTTTTGAAACAATTATTGTCGACCCAATAAATGATCAGGATTTTGAAGCGGTTTCCAATTTCTTTAGTATTGAGAAGATGAATGTTGCCGAAACAAGACAGCAGACGATAAATACAAGCCACAACTGCCATAGTTCAACCCTGTCCCAGAGAATAGTGCCGACGAAGAGGAGTTTGTTTCCAACAGCGGTTGCAAGAAGCCATCCTCCCTGCATCAGACCCTGAAACCTTGGAGGAGCAACTTTTGAAACAAAAGATAATCCCATGGGGCTGAGGAATAATTCGGCAATAGTAAGTATAAGATAACTGCTTATCAGCCAGTATGGTGAAACCCTCTCGATATCAGCGACCGGTGATCCTCCTAGAAGTTTGGGTGAAGAGAGATGAAGCGATGAGATCAGTACTATAATAAATCCTATTGAAGCAATTATCATACCTATACCGATCTTTTTAGGGGTTGAAGGTTCTATGCCTTTTTTGTTGAGCCATGCAAATACACCCATGACAGGGAAAGTGAGGGCCACAATAAACAGAGGATTGAACGACTGGAAGATTTCGGGAGATATTGAATTCTGAGCTCCGAATTTCGTAAACACTTTGCCGAACAGGCCTGTGGGGTCGAATCCTGCCACGAAAAAGAGCGACATTAGAAAGGCAACAACAAAAAGAACTCCCGACGCAATTCTTGAATTCATCTTCATATCCTTTTTAAGGAGAAGTACCAGTCCGGCAATCGACCCAATAAATGCAAGTATAGAAGGAAGTGTAAAGAATATGTTTGTAAAGGGCTCTACTTGTTTTACGGTATAGTCGCGGGCATACATGGTGAGTGTTAATCCGTTCTGATGGAACGACATCCAGAAGAAAATGACAACAACGAATACCAGTATCAGGGCTGAAATGCGTGAGAACTCTTCTTTTTTGGCGCTCAGGAGCATCCAGGTAACAAATCCGAAAAAGAGTCCGAAGGCCATCCCATTTGCAACAACCTTTCCAAACGGACTTCCTGTTGCATAACTGAGGATGAAACTGAAAACTATACCTGTGACAATTAATGCACCGGCTGCTGTCAACAGTGGCGACAGTTTGAAAGGAATCTCGGAACCGCTCTCTTTTACTGTTTTTTCCTTATTGGGAAGATATTTATTGAAGAATATATAGACCAGAAGGGAAATAACCATTGCCACAGCTGCAATTCCAAATGCATAATTGTAGCCCTTTGAAAAGACTTCAAGATACTTTTGGGCAAATCCGGCCAGATCAGTTACAGGGCCTGCCAGGTTAGCCGTATCGGCAAGTTTTTGAAATTGAGTTGTATCGGTGAGAATTCCGTTATTGAACTGATGACAAAGTGATGGGATTGACCCGTCGTAGGCAAATCCGTTGAATTTAAGCCACCAGTTTCTCATTGCCGACGCGGCAAACGGAGCAAAGAATGCGCCGACATTTATTCCCATATAGAATATCATAAATGCAGGGTCGCGGTACTTTGAATATTTTGGGTCGTCGTACATCTGTCCGACAACTGCCTGCAAATTGCCTTTGAACATTCCGTTTCCGAATGCTATAATAAAAAGCGCAATTATCGTAAACGTCAGAGGCATTCCTGGAACTGCCATAAGAATATATCCGGCAAACATTACAATTATACCGAAGAGAATCACTGTCTTGTATTTTCTTGTAGCGTCGGCAAGTATTCCTCCGAAAAGTGCAAGGGCATAGATACTGAAATAGAACCAGCTGTAAATGTCGCCGGCTTTTTCGGCAGGTAACCCGTATTTGGCCTGCAGAAAAAGTACCAGAATTGCCATCATTGTGTAAAATCCAAACCTCTCGCCCATATTCGAGAAAAAGGCTACCAATAGTCCTTTCGGATGATTCTTAAGCATATTAGTTATTTATTGATTAATAATTACTTACCCGATTATTATTATTGAGCCTGATCCGAAAAGTCTTTTTTTGCCACAAAGGCGCAAAGGCACGAAGACGGGCCAAGGTAATTCATTAATATTAAGCTTTTTGTGAACCTTAGCGTCTCTGTGTGGCAATTGCATTTATTATTTTTTTCGGAGTGTGCTCATTATTTGATGTCTGATCCTGGTTTTGGAACCTAAAATACAATTGCTCCAACAGGAAGGAAACAAATATATTAATCTTTTTCCCTTTTAAAAAAGTAAATCAATGTAAGTTTTTAAGTTCATAATGCTTATCACTCTTTTTTATGACATTTGAAGAGTGTAAATTTGTAAATCAATGCAAAAAAGGGATGAAAATTTTCACCAGTAGCCAAATCAGGCAGATCGATCAATACACAATTGAACATGAGCCTGTTTCTTCGGCAGACCTGATGGAAAGAGCCTCAGCGGAACTTTTCGGATGGATCGGTCCTGCTTTTTCCAGGGATGTTCATTTCCTGGTTTTTTGCGGACCAGGAAATAACGGAGGCGACGGGCTCGCTTTATCCAGGATGCTTTCAGTTGAAAATTACGATGTTGAGGTTTTCTATGTCTCTTTTGCCGGAAACAGATCAGCTGACTGGGAAACAAACAGGGAAAGGCTTGAAAATGAAACATCACTGAAACTGAATTATATATCTGAAGCATCTCAGTTTCCTGTAATCGCTGAAACCGATATCGTCCTTGATGCGATCTTCGGATCAGGTCTTTCCAAACCTGCCGTAGGATTCGCTGCAGAAATAATTGAAAGGATCAACACTTCCGGAGCAACGATTTTATCGGTTGATATACCATCGGGCCTCTTTGGAGAGGATAACGGAGACAGTTCAAATCGTGCAGTGGTGCAGGCCGACTATACCCTGACGTTTCAATTCCCTAAGCTAGCCTTTATGTTTGCAGGAAATGAAAAGTATTCAGGAGAAGTGATAATACTGCCAATCGGACTAAGCGGTGAGAAGATCAGGGTTACTGATACCCCATGGACCTATGTGGAATCAGATGATATCAGGCCACTGCTGAAGAGAAGAAATAAATTCGATCACAAAGGCAACTTCGGACATTCTCTCCTGGTTTCTGGTTCCTATGGAAAAATGGGAGCATCGGTGCTTGGAGCGGCAGCCGCCCTCAGGGCAGGAGCAGGGCTTATTACATGCCATATTCCTTCATGCGGATATTCTGTTGTTCAGGGTTTCCTGCCGGAAGCTATGGTAATCTCAGACAAATCTGATAAATATGTTACCGCGGTTGGAGGCACTGAAATCTACAGTGCAGCAGGGGTGGGACCAGGCCTCGGAACCGATCAGGCTACCTGTGAAGCATTTCACAAGTTCCTGCTTGAATGCAAAAAGCCGGTCATTTTCGACGCTGATGCACTTAATATACTGGCAATGAATAAAGAATGGATCAGGTTACTGCAGCCTCTAACCATTATTACCCCTCATCCAAAGGAGTTTGAAAGGCTTGCAGGGAAATCGGATAATGGCTATGCAAGGCTGATGCTTCAGACACGTTTTGCCGGCGAACATAACATTATTGTAGTTCTGAAAGGCGCTAATACATCTATCGCTTTCCCCGATGGCAGGGTTTTCTTCAACAGTACAGGAAACCCCGGAATGGCAACAGCAGGCAGCGGTGATGTTCTGACCGGAATAATATTATCTTTGCTTTCACAAGGATATTCACCGGAAGACGCCGCTTTAGCCGGAGTTTTCATTCATGGTCTGGCAGGCGATATTGCTTCGGGTGAATCTTGTTTTGAATCCGTTATCGCATCTGACATAATTAATAACATAGGAAAAGCGTTTAATAAAATAAGAAGCCAATAATTTCGGGCGTCAGGCTTCAGGCTTCGGGCTTCGGGCTTCAGGCTTCAGGCTTCAGGCGTCAGGCGTCAGGCTTCAGGCTTCAGGCTTCGGGTTCCAGACTTAGATATACAAATAATTAAAAAACATACTTTATGAAAGCCGTTTCAACCTTCTCAATAATTATTGTATCCTTATTTATTTTCGTTTCGGGTGCTTCAGGACAGAAGAACAAGAAGTCGAACGCTACAGTAAATGCTCTTTCAGGTACGGAGGCCATTTCAGACGGAAGCATTATTTATGCTTTGCCGCGTACAGTCTTTACTGTTTATGTGGGAGTGGAACGTACGATCGAAAAACCCGGCCCTTATGCCGCGTTTGCAGGCGATTTGCTTGGCCTGAGCAAGGTAATAAAAGCCGAAACGGAGTCGTGGTCTATTGAAAGTCTCAGGGTAAAAGCCACAGGTGAGGTTGATCCTTCGGAATATTATGTTATTGAAAGTACTTCCCAGTTTTCGGCTAGTGTGCTGGCCCTTAAAAGGGAGGGACTTGTACTCGATCTTAATCCGGAAGGTTTAAATTTTGACATGACAAGCCTGGTGAAACCGGAAAACGAGAAAGGCCGGTTATCAATTACAGATCTGGGATCGGATGAATATTTTTTCCTTCAGACTGATACTGCATACAGGCGTTTGACTGTCGATTCAACTTTCGTGCGAATACCCTATATTGTGGAAAAGAAAAAAAGGCTGACTACAGAGGAGCTTGCCGAAAAAGCTGCAAAAAAGCTGATGGAACTCAGAGAAGGCAAACATCTTATACTTACAGGCGAAGCAACTGTCTTTCCGCAAAGTGATGCCGCAATAAATGAGATTAACCGGATGGAAAAGGAATACACTGAGTTATTTACCGGTAAGACTTTGAAGGAGACCAGAACTTTTACCTACCATTTAATTCCCGATAAAGCCATGGTGGGCAAACAGGTTTCGTTGTTCCGGTTTTCTGAAGCCACCGGACCTCATTCAGCGAACGGGAAGGATGGAAACACTGTAACAATAGAGCTTATTCCCGAACAAAAAACAAGGGAGTTAAATCTGGTTACCAGGAAACAATCCGAAAAGGATGCCCCGGTCTTTGACAAACTCTTTTACAGGGTACCTGATGTTGTGAACATGAAAATCAACCTTGGCGATGAACTCCTATATAATTCAAGGGTACTCATTTACCAGTTCGGCGAAATAGTGCAACTTCCTTCAAATTATATCATAGGAAGGTAGTTGTAACAAAATGAAGGGCACGGATTACAAATCCGCGCCAGCTATATGTCCAGATGCTGGCGCCGATTTGTAATCGGGGCCAATAGCTATATGTTCAGACGCTGGCGCCGATTTGTAATCGGGGCCAAAAGCTGTATTAAAAGAAATGTCACGGATTGCAAATCCGCGCCAGCTTCAGGTTGCAAATCCGCACCAGCTATATGTTCAGATGCTGGCGCCGATTTGTAATCGGGGCCAATAGCTGTATAAAAAGTAATGTCACGGATTGCAAATCCGCGCCAGCTTCAGGTTGCAAATCCGCGCGAGCTATATGTTCAGATGCTGGCGCCGATTTGCAATCGGGGCCACTGGCTAGATGAAAAGTAATGTCACGGATTGCAAATCCGCGCCAGCTTCAGGTTACAAATCCGCGCCAGCTATATGTTCAGACGCTGGCGCCGATTTGCAATCGGGGCCGGATTATGACCTTTATTTGACTTTTCCTACGAAACCCTTCTGGAAATCTTCCCAGGTCTGCTTTTCGTAGGCCTTGTCGGCAAAGAAACTCAGCAATACTTCCATTTCCTTCGGGGCTTTGTATCCGGGTACCGGTGAAACTCCAGTCTTTCCATCCTTCTGGGTAAGAAAAACAACTGTCGGGTATGATAATTGACCATTTAATAAAGCAACAGCCAGCTGATGAGCTGCTCCTGCTTTACCATCGTTAATAAAAGTCTTTCCCATAAAATTAACCTCTTCTTTTCCCTCTGCATCAAATTTAACGGGATAGAATTTATTATTAAGGATATCAGAGATTACAGGATTTGTAAAAGTATCCTTGTCCATCTTCTTGCACCAGCCGCACCAGTCGGTATAGGTATCAATAAAAAGAGGGCGAGGGGATTTGCTGATCATTTTTTCGGCTTCCTGAATTGTATACCATTTAATATTGCTATTTTCAGGTTTACCTGTGGTTTGCGATCGGGAAACAGTAGCAAACAGAGCGAATATTGAGAGAATTAAAATCTTTTTCATTTTGAATTCTGAATTTAAGGATAATTATTTGCTGCAAAATAAAGAAAAATCTTTCTATAAACCTTTTTAATGGTTCATTCTATTTTCCGTGTTAACAATTCCGGGAAAGATAAGTTCATGGAAACAGGCACACAAATGATTTTCATTTAATTTATTTTCTACATTTACCGGTCTTTAATTAAAAAAAGTTCTCTATATGGAATCAATAACAAATACATTACGCGACTCCAAGGCTGCACGCTGGACTGCACTGGCGGTTGTATCGTTCACCATGTTATGCGGATACTATCTTACCGATGTGATGGCTCCCCTGAAGCCCATGCTTGAAAAGGAACTCCTCTGGAACAGCGCTGAATACGGAGTTTTTACCAGTGCCTATGGCTGGTTTAACGTTTTCCTGCTTATGCTTATTCTTGGCGGAATAATTCTTGATAAAATGGGCGTGAGATTCACAGGTAAGCTGGCCACAATAGTTATGGTACTTGGAACTGCTTTGAAATACTGGGCTATATCAACACATTCACTTGATAGCACTCATGTTTTCGGAATGAGAGGACAGGTATTCTATGCTGCACTTGGTTTTGCCATATTTGGAGTAGGAGTTGAAGTTGCGGGTATCACTGTTTCGAAGATAATTGTAAAATGGTTCAAGGGTAAGGAGATGGCACTTGCGATGGGGCTTGAAATGGCCACTGCAAGAATGGGTACTGCCCTGGCACTCTCAACCTCGGTTCCCGTTGCAAAGGCATTCGGTCATGTATCTGCTCCGATTCTGGTATGTCTCATTATGCTCTGTATCGGTATGATTTCATTTTTCATCTATGCAGTAATGGACAAAAAACTCGATAAGTCTATAGCTGCAGAAGCAGACAGGAGCGGCATCGTTGATGAAGAAGAATCTTTCAGGATCTCAGATATTTTAAAAATAGTTACAAATAAAGGATGGTGGTACATTGCGATTCTTTGCGTTCTGTTCTATTCGTCAGTATTTCCATTCCTTAAATATGCTTCGGACCTGATGGTAAACAAATTCGGTGTTGATCCTGAATTTGCCGGTTCAATACCTGCTCTCCTTCCTTTTGGAACCATCCTGCTCACTCCATTGTTCGGTAATCTTTACGACCGCAAAGGAAAAGGCGCCAGTATCATGATACTAGGTGCAGTTCTTCTTATAATTGTTCATGCTTTATTCTCGGTTCCCTTCCTTAACCAGACTCCAGTAGCTATCTTCCTTATAGTTGTCCTGGGTATTGGCTTCTCTCTGGTTCCTTCGGCTATGTGGCCTTCAGTTCCGAAAATCATTCCTGAAAAACAGCTCGGCACTGCCTATGCAATGATATTCTGGGTTCAGAACTGGGGATTGATGGGTGTTCCTGCGCTTATAGGATGGGTGCTGAATAAGTACTGCATTTCAGGGAAACACCTTATCGACGGAGTGGAAGTCTCAAGCTATAACTACACTATCCCGATGATCATATTTACCGGTTTTGGGGTGCTTGCACTTGTTTTTGCATTGCTGCTTAAGGCAGAGGACAAGAAGAAAGGTTATGGCCTTGAATTGCCAAACATCAAAAACCTCGATTAGAGACGATTTAAAATTTATTGAGGCTGTATCAAAAGTCCTCTGTGGTCCTCTGTGGTCCTCTGTGATCTCTGGTGCGCCACGAGGCGTGCGTAAATATAAATAAATACCTACAAGGATGAAAGAGCCTTGCAACACAATTTGCCGTTCTGGTTGAAGAACGCCTGACACACTGTTCGGAAACGAGCTTTGTGAAGCTCAGGCGCTTCGTTTC
>CAIMVD010000188.1 GCA_903844815.1 uncultured Bacteroidota bacterium
GTACAAAAACAACTTATGTTATTACAATTATTATAATGATACAATTTTCTCAATTTCCCCGGATCTTAGTTATAATGCTGCTTATCTGTTTGCACAGGGTGACCATCGCTGGCCAGGAGCGAGAATAGAATTTCATTCACAGGCTGAGTTTTCTTCGAAATTGTTTAAGCTTTTCATTCCCGGAACAATGTTCGAAACAGACAAGTATATCGTACTTCAATATAGCTATCTCGAAAGATCAGCAATATGCTTTATTGATAAGAGATCAAAAAAGACCTGCCTGGCAATGAAATATGAAATTGTTCCGGAGAGTTTTTCAAAGACCATCCCTAATTTATATAACGATCTGGATGGTGGAATGCCTTTAATGGATGTCAGATACTATTCTGAAAAGGACGAAGAGTATATTACCACATTAATTAATCCGTCAGAACTTAAAACATATCTTTCGAGCCCTGCATTCAGAGAGTCAGTTCCCAAATATCCCGAGAAGAAAAAAGAACTTGAATTACTTGCAAATAGCCTGAAGGAGACGGACAATCCGGTTTTAATGATGGTGAGATTGAAAAAGTAAATAGCGCACTTCCTGACCTTCTTTGGCTGCCCCCGTTAGCGCAAGCTGAGAGAACGCACTTTTGAAAAATAGTAGTTTTATAATTAGAATTGTATCTTTGTAAAAAGGGTTATAAAATGGAACAGATTCAATTATATACAAAGTTAAATTACTTACCGGCTGATTTAAAATCAGAAGTAAATGATTTCATTGATTTCTTGTTAAGTAAAAGGAAAAAAGAAATTAAAAAAAAGACACCAAAATTTGGTTGTGCTAAAGGACAGATTTATATTTCTCCTGATTTTGATGACCCCATAGATGACTTTAAAGAATATATGTAATGGATTTATTGCTTGATACCCATTCTTTGATTTGGTTTCTAAATGGAGACGAAAAGTTATCTGATAAGGCTAGATCTGTAATTGAGGATTCATCAAATTCAAAAATTGTTAGTATAGCTTCGATTTGGGAGATTGCAATTAAGCTAAGTCTTGACAAATTTAGATTTTCAAAAGGATTTAAGCATTTTCTTGACATGGTTGCAGATAATGGTTTTGAGATTTTGCCAATAACTTTTGAACATGCTTTGGAATTATCAACTTTGGAATTTATACATAGAGATCCATTTGATCGACTCTTGATCGCTCAATGTATATCAGATAATTTAGTTATTGTGACAAAGGACGATAATATAAAACGGTATAAAATAAAGACGATTTGGTAAAAGCAGTCCCCCGATAACACGTTGCCATTAAATATGCCGGTCTCAGTCATGGGATAAGCAACAAAAACCGGACATCCTCGTTTTTTCCAAGGCTCAGGGTGAAGTGCTTAGGGTTAATAGCTCTCCGGAAGGCCCTATGCCCTGTGCCCCGTGCCCTCCTCCTTCGCTAAAGCTCAGTAGGACACTATGTGCCCCGTGCCATAAAAGTTTTCAAATTCACTTAAATGGATATTACGGACCATGCTGACCCCCATCCTCCGGTGAAATTGACTGAGTATTTTTTGGATTTTTCTGTTAGTTTTTCATGACAGTCCGGCAGATGCTGACCCCCTAAAGTTGAAAAAGCGGTATAAAAATCCGGAGCATATTGACCCCTCTCGGTAGGCGGGGCGGGGCTAAACCGGAGCATGTTGACCCCCCTTTTTCATTTTAACCCTCAGGTTTTGGTTCATTTAGAGTTTAAAAAACTCTAAAACGACAACAGAATGGCCGGAAAACCAAAACGTATGAGTCAGATCAAACAATTACTTCAGTTACACGAGCAGGGTCAAAGCATAAAATTTATCGCCCGCGGTTTGGGAATCAGCAAGAATACGGTGAAGACCTACCTTTCAAAGGTGGCCTTGTTACCAATGTCTGTCAAGGCTCTGCTGAAGTTAGACGACCCCGTCCTGGAGGGTATGTTCCATGCCGGGAATCCCGCTTACAAGGAC
>CAIMVD010000189.1 GCA_903844815.1 uncultured Bacteroidota bacterium
CACCGTGTGTGAAGATCCTCTGCCATTTGAATTACAATATCCCCGCCTTCAAGCCTGTCGGCCCAGCGGGAAGGAATTGCTGACTTTCCCAGCATAAGCCCGACGATATTTCCTGTTAATGACCCGGTACTGTCGCTATCGCCTCCATGATTCACTGAAAGAAGAATCGCCTTTTCAAAATCGTTGCGGTAATGAAGGGAGCAAAAGATCGCAATGGACAAGGCCTCCTCTCCTATCCAGCCGCCTCCGAGCTTTTCTAAATTTTTATGCGACGGTCCGGATATTTCAAACAGATCGACAGCCTTTCTGATAGCGAAAAGAGTATCCTCATGATTTTTCCACTTCTCAAGAATCTTCAATGAACCGGAAATCGCCTGCTCAAGCGTCTGTCCCTGTAACAGGAAAGATATTATTGATGCAAAAGCGCCTGCCGGCAGGTACCCTCCGGGATGTCCATGAGTAATGGCTGCAACATCGGCTCCGATCATAAAAGCTTCTTCCGCGTCATTGTTAAAAATCAAACCAACAGGGGCAACCCTCATAACCCCCCCGCATCCCTTGCTGTTGTTAACAGGTCTTTCTATGGTCCCGCATCTGCCGCTGCGCAAGGCCTCGAGACAAGTATTTCCGGGAGCCATCTTTCTGAAAAGGATCCTGTTTTCCAACAACCATCCATCGAGGTCAAGTTGCCCGTGTTCCGGCACTGGAAGCTTTTGTCCCTGGGTATGAAGCCATCTCAGATAAGAATGATGAGCTATCTGGAGATAGGCTCCTCCTAATCCCCTGGTGGCAGCCCTGTGCAACGAACGCAACATCCCTTCTGCTGTAAAAAGGGTCATCTGGGTATCGTCAGTGTACCTGCCCATACCTTCATCAAGCTCTTCGTAATCCTTAATGCCCTCCTTTCCATAATTCTTATGAATCTGGGCAATGTCAAAAAATTCAACCGGAAAACCGAGAGCGTCGCCTATGGCACCTCCCAGCAAGCAGCCGGTGTAGTGTTCGAGACTAAGTTTTGTCATAAATCTTCTGGATTTAGTGGCAGTCTTTTTATATCTGTTCGATTTTCCGGTTTTGGTTATTTATAGAACTCCTTCTATATTTTTATAAACAACTTGTTTTTATACAGCCAATAACACAAATACCAAAGAAACGCCCATACCGCCAGGCTCCTCATAATCTGAGCAGTTAACTCACCTGCCCATGAAAACAGTGCATTGGTAAACGGAAGGAAGAGCTTGCTAACAAATCCGGCGCCTCCTACTTCAAAGAAGAGGTAGATGAAAATGCAATTCATTCCGACGATTAGAAACATTTTCGATCCTCCGGCAAACAACTTCTTTACATCGATCAGCCAGTAGCAAAATGTAAGGGCCAGCAACGCATATCCTCCGCTGGTAAAAACAAATGAAGCTGTAGCTATCTTCTTAATAATCGGTGTTATACCTGAAAGATCCAGCGAATAGCCAATGATCAGTCCGGCAATTCCGGCGATGAGCATTAGTTTTATTTTCTCCATCTGGGTCTTGTTGCTCATTAGAAGCTTGCCGCAGAGAACTCCCCATACAGTGTGCGCGATAGTCGGGATGGCGTTAAGCGAAGCCCAGATACTGGTTTTTTCAACTCCCTCGATCTTTATATTAACCCATGCTCCAAGATTCTGATATGGCACCCATGGCTGGTTAAATCCCTCAACAGGAAAGAAACGGTAAGCCAGGTCGGTGAGCAAAAGGACCACAACAGTGAATATAAGCTGGAACGAGAAACTTTTATTCCTTATAAGAAAAGCCACAAGATAGGTAACCGATAACTGGGCAAGTACATCCTGAAACCTCCAGACTATCCTCCCCGGTCCAACGCAATAGACAGCCCATCCGATAAGCAGCAGTACAAAGGAACGCTTGACAGCATGGTTCAGGATAGTCCTGTCGCTGTCACCTTTCTTCTGTCGGTTTGCTACAGCAAAAGGAATTGCCACACCTACAATAAACATGAAAAAGGGCTGAATAAGGTCCCAGAAACGAAGTCCGTGCCATTCGTGATGGCTGAACTGGGTGCCAATGAACTGGGTGACTCCGGTGTTTATCGAAAGTAAATGTCCGTAAAGTTCCGTACTCTCTCCCATCAGGAGGAACATAGTAAATCCGCGGAAGAAGTCAACCGAGGTGATCCTCTCCCCTGCGGGGGGAGCTGCTGCAAACGAATTGTTTTTCATAAACTTAAATAGTATTTATTAATTCAATTTTAAAACTCTAATCCTGTATAAAGCATATCTATCGTATAGTCCTCAGTGAAACTCTGGCCTCTCAGTGAAACTCTGGCCTCTCTGTGTAACTCTGTGCCTCTCTGTGTAACTCTGTGCCAGTTCTTAAATCCTGGTTACACAGAGATCCGCAGAGGAGCACAGAGAGACACATAGATAATAACATAATAGATTCAGACTATCAGAAAACTCCATTATTTTGTATTTAAATCATTTTATTCTTCCAGAAGGTTAACCTCTTTTACTTTTCGGGTTTTACTGTCAACCATTAACGTCTTTATCTCAAACGGCCTGAAACTACCTGACCACTTTTTGCCTGCAAACTTCAGGTCTATCTCAGCAGTTACCTGCTTTCCATGAGCCTCAACACATCGAATCACAATTTCTTCACCGTTTTCAGCCTGTTTTACTGAGGTGATAGTTACATTCGGGACAGAAATGCTCAAAAATGAACCTGCTTTAGGCAAAGTACCACCGTGGATTCCCTGATAAATAACAACCGGGATGGAAGTGAATTCTTCAGCTATCCTGATGATGCCGGCTTCTTTCCAGGTATCTCTGTGAGGTACGAGTACCATCCGGAAAGTCTGAATTCCCTGGTCCATCCAGATATGTTCGGCATTCATGTCGAGCACCCGTGGATTATGATGAGCATAAACAGCCGATCGGGCAACAGAAATCCTCATATCGCTTTTGGCAACACTATATCCGTATTTGGCATCGTTTATGACAGTAAGGCCGTAGCCGTCGCCATTCGATTTGCCGGAAACATCGAGCCATCTCTGTCCCGGCTCTTCATTACCATTTGTTTCCCGGACTATATGCCCATAGGGAGTCTCATAAGTAGCAACAGGCGATTCAACGTCGACAGGGAATGAAAATTTCAGCATCTTAAGATGTTCGTGCCAGTCGAGTGTTACTTTTGCTTCGATCCGATCAGATCCGGAACTGAGTGTCCAGTCGGTGGTTAAAACGGAAGCTCCATAAGTGGATCTGACACGTATTGTGGCACGCAGCGGACCTTTTTCAAGCACTTTGACAGTTGCATTTCCAAAAGCCCCGATCTCCTCACTGAAACTTTTTATATCGTGGCTCCAGGTATCGCTGGGGTCATTGATAATTATTGCCCTGCATCCCTTTTCGCTACCGGTAAATAACTCCTTTTTGTGGATCTTATCGAAAATGCCTATCGTCCCTTCCTTTGAGAAAGTAACTCTCAGATTTTCATTTTCGAGGCTATTTTCTTCTGCTGTGGCACTGTTGGTAATTGAAGGTGTCTCTCCTTTAAGCAGCCTTATCTGCCGATAGCCGAAGGCGGGAATTGCAGGTTTAAAAATCAGCGTTCTTCTGTTGCCGGCTTCAGTCGTCCCCGCAGCCCACTGATGAGCTATGGGATTACCTTTCTCATCTTCTGTTCTTGACGGGTTACTGAGCTTCCAGTCCAGATCATATTCCATTACCGGGCTGATATCCCAGGCATTAGGGTTAAATACTACCAGATACTGGGATGATGGATCTTCAGCAGCTATCTGCCATTCGAGCTTTTGTACAGCCGTCATGGCTGCCTGGTGAGCGGTGTCGAGAGCAAATCCATAGCCTTCCCTGGCGGTCTGTGAATGTTCGGGCAATGAACTACCTGCCAGGCTGTCGTGAAACTGCAGAAACAGAACTCTCTTCCATGCTGCGTCAAATGATGACTTCGGATAGGCTGCACCCCAGGCAACTGACCCTATGGAGGTGATCTTTTCTGCGGTAATCAGGGCAGCCTCGGAGGTTCTGTTTCCCTTCTTGATTTCCGATTCTGCAGTATAACAGCCAACGGCATGATGCTGGAGATCATCTTTTACAACAGGAAGATCGAGTTTTTTATCGCTCCTTATTTCACTGAAAAACCGGTCCGGAGTGCTGTAGAAAATCACCGGGGCACCCTTTTCGTTCTTCAGCTCATTAATTGAGGCAATGTTCTCCTTTGTTGCGCCTCCGCCATGGTCGCCGGCACCGTAATAAGCCATAAAGCTCTTTACCGGCTCATCCTTGAATTGTTCAATAACCTGCTCAATACGGTTTCTGACAGAGCCACTGTCGTTATAGCTTATCGGGATCCGGTATGTAAGAACCCGCGTGCCGTCGGGACCTTCCCACCAGAAGATGTTCGCCGGCAAGGTTTTTTCCCTGATGCCGGGCCTCATGAAAATATAGTTTTCCATGTCCTGCAGTTTCAGGATCTGCGGCAGGGTTCCTGTATGTCCGAAGGAATCGGGATTGAATGCCACCGTTGCCTTATGTCCGAGGAGGCGCTTAAGTGTCAGCTGTCCATAGAGCCCCTGCCTGACAAGAGCCTCTCCGCAAGGTATATTCACATCAGGCTCCACCCACCATCCTCCGACAACATTCCAGCGGCCTTCATCAACGCGCTTCCTTATCTCATCAAGCATTTTCGGATCGTTTTCAGCAATCCACTGGTAGAATTGGGCAGAACTGGAAACAAATGTAAAATCAGATGTTTCATTCATCCTGTCGAGGGCAGATTTGAATGTACTGTGCGTAACGGAGATCCCTTCCGACCAGGGCCAGAGCCAAACCGGATCTATATGGGCGTGACCGATCATATGAAGCCTGAATTTTGATGCATCGGCAGGCCATGAAACAGCCTTCTGATCAGATAAGGGAAAGACTGAAGCAAGCGGACCAACGGCTACAAAGGCGGCACCTGCAGCAGTCTGGTTTACAAAATCTCTCCGCGAGATTGCGTTACCCGGTTTTGATTTACTCATTCTGTCCATATAGAATATTTTAGAATTTTTCTTTGTAGACAGCCACACATAGTGCAGCAAAGTCGCCAATCGATTCGCCAAGTTCGGCAGGTACAATTTTGCAGACCTCAAGGGCGGAAGGGATGGCTTCTTTCAGTAAAACCGCCTCCAGTATAGGCTTGAATAATAATTCATTACGTGCATATATGCTCCCGATCACGATACATTCGGGGTTAAGAACGTCTATCAGAATTGCCAGTCCCTGACCCAGATATTCTGCAGAGATTCTCAATATTTCAACAGCAACAGGGTCGCCCAGCTGTGCTGCCTCAGCCACCATCTTTGTATCTATTTCGCTTACCATTTCGGAGGAGGGGCAAAAGTCAACTGTTTTATTACCATTCAGCTTTTCCGTTACGACGGATTTTGCCAGCTGGGCAATTCCGCCACCGCTGCAGAACCCTTCGAATGATCCTGCTTTCCCAAACCCCACCGGGCCTGTCCTGGCAAGGCGTATATGTCCCACTTCACCTCCAAGGTCATTTGTGCCGCTGTAAAGCCTCCCATTCAGGATCAAGCCTCCTCCCATTCCCGTTCCGAAGGTCAGGAAAACCATGTTGGTGGTTCCTCTTCCCGCTCCCATCAGCCATTCCGCAAGGGCGCAGGCATTTGCATCATTCTGGATCGATACGGGAATGCCATATTTTTGAGAAAAGAGCCTGACAATTGGTATTTCATCCCACCCGGGCAGATTGGGAGGAGAATAGATAATTCCGGTTTTTGAATCGAGCGGACCTCCACAGCTTATTCCTATTGAGGAAACTGCACTTATATCCGTATCGCATAATGCAAGAAGTTCATCGATCATGACCTGCAGCTGACTTATCATTTTATAAGGATCGGGGAAATCCTTTGTCAGTACTGCTAATTTAGATAATATGGTCAACTGCCCGTCAGCCCCTGCAATGCCAAGGAGAACTGCGCACTTGGTACCGCCAATATCAATTCCGATTATTTTCATCCTGAAAAATCTAATGTTATGCTATTTAAAGCTATTAATATTTTTCGGTTATGATAACATCAGGGCAGGAAAAATTTATTTAATCAAAGTTGATCTTCTTGAAGTCGGCCAGTTCATCACCCAGTTTTCTGTATTGCTTCGTATTATACTTATCACCTGTTGATTCGCTTATCCGGCTCAGACCATAATATGCAAAGGCCGAAAATTCCCTGTCATAGTTTCCGTAAACCGAAATATCCTTAATCCCGGTCAGATATAATTGACTTGCTGTCTTATAATCATGATACTTCTTCTCCTTTAATATGCCGTTAAGGATAGTAAACTGTGCCCTGAAGAATGAATTGCTAAGGTTAGATTCATGTGAAAGGAGCTGACTTTCTGCTTTATCATATTGTTTCGACAGAAGCAGGTTTTTAATATATTCTTCCTCATAAGAAGGATTATCCGGATATAGTTCATGAAGTGTCATACAATAGAACAATGACTGCTGGATGTTATTCTCATAGTTTAAAAAAATCTGTGACAGAAAAATAAGCGCCTCAGCCCTAAGCACAATCGCACTTCCTGCAGCTATTCTGAGCTGCTTAATTCCAGCCAGCTTGTCGCCTCTGGGAATAATGATTGTAAGCGGTTTATAAACGGGATATAATACCGGATACACCTCCCGGTAATAATTAAAAATTCCGGTAAAATAATTGAAATCAGAAAATACTGAGGTGTAATCAAAGGAACTCCTTATGCCCTGATAAGTACCTCCAATCAGGGGGAATGCCTCAAAACTGAGGCCGTTGTCAGTATAGAACAGGAGCAACAATCCCCTGGCGCAAAGGTTGATAAGCAGATATTCGGGTTCCTCTGTTTGCTTTTGTTTGTTTTCACTCAGGTCAATACATTTATGAAGAGATTCTTCAAAAGATTTCCGGGCAGGCGATGCAGGCATCAATGGAAAATTTTCCCAATAGATCTCCATCCCTTTCAGGAGGTAGGTAACGGGATGTCCCGGATGTCGTTTATCGATTTTTGCGAATATCGCCCCGGCTTCGGAAAACCTGAAATTATAGATGCGGTCGATGCCCTGCCTTATAAGTCTTATTGAAGTGGTGTCTTTCAGAATTTGCATATCTTTCCCTGATGCGTTCAGGGATAACAGAAATAAGGCTGTTGATAAGAGTATTTTAATCAGTGATTTCACGGGATATGAACTAAATTTGGTAAAAGTAATATTTATAGTATTCTTCGCATTACTTCTTTCTTTCCGTTATTCCGAAAAAAGAAGAGCATCATTATTGCAGAGATGAATGCCATGCCTGCTCCGAAATAAAACGGCACGGAAGAGTTTATCCTATCGTACATGTATCCTGCCAGCAGGCTCGCCGGAAGAAGAGTAACTCCCAATATGGCATTATAAATGCCCAATCCTGTCCCTTTCTTATTATTGTCAATCATATCGGAAACAAAGGCTTTCTGTATTCCGTCGGTTGAGGCTGAATACAGCCCGTAGAGGGCAAAGAGGAAAACTATTGAACCAACGTCCGTTGTTACACCGAATCCATAATAGACAACTGAATATATCAGGTAACCGGCAATAAGGAGCCGTTCCTTGCCGATCCTGTCGGATAGTGCACCTAAGGGTATAGCAGTAAAAACCGAAACCATATTGGTGATCAGGTATACAAGGGGAATAAATGCCACTCTTATACCCGCCTCATTAGCCTTAACCATAAGCAGGGCATCGGTTGAATTGCCAAGCGTGAAGACAAAAACTATTCCAAGAAAAAAGTAATATTTTGCAGGGAAATCTCTGAAATGAAATTTCACGAAGAGTTCATGCTTGCTTTTTCCAGCCTCCTTAATCCCGAAAATAATTACAAAAAGAGCCAGAATGGCAGGTATTCCGGCAAGCAGAAATATGAGCCTGTAATCGCCCGGAAGCAGCGATAAAAGCGCAAAAGCGGCAAGAGGCCCGGCAATAGCCCCGCTATTGTCCATTGCCTTTTGCAGGCCGAAACTCCTTCCGGTCTCACCGTTTGTGACAGAGCCTGCAATCAGGCTGTCGCGCGGAGCAGTCCTGATTCCCTTGCCGAATCGTTCAACAAACCTGAGGTAAAGTACCTGCATGGGTGTGATAACAAAGGTATAAAGCGGGAATATCAGGGCTGACAGTCCATATCCGATGAGCATAAAAGGTTTGTTCCTCCCAATCTTGTCGCTCCAGAAACCAGATATCGCCTTTACAAGCGATGCAGTGCTTTCGGCAATACCCTCGATTAAGGCCAGGCTGGTTTTGGAGGCTCCAATCGACATCAGGAACATAGGCATTACTGAATAAACCATCTTGACAGAGGTATCGGTCAGAAAGCTTGTGACTCCTGTAAAGAGGATGTTCCTGCTGAATCCGAAAAAATTCTTCCTGCTTTTCGTGGCTTCTTCCAGTTCAGGAGTCTTCATTACTTTCTTACCAGCAGCATTCCGGTTTGTTTCCAACTTTATTTCTCCTATAAGGAATTGATAATATTTATAAAGTAAGAGTATATTTTTATTAGTTTACCTGCCTCAACCGGCGAGTTACTATTAAACATTAAATAACCGGAAAAGTTAAATTAAAGCAATGAGAAACGCAGCACTTGTACTATCCATCGGATGCGCAGACGGTTGTGTTCACATAGGGGCAATACAGGCTCTTGAAAAAACGGACTAAGAATCGCCTCCACTATAAATGCCCTCAGGCTGGGCGGATTCATTAAATAATATTCTGCGTTTAAGCCTTTTCAAAACAGATTCAAAGCTGCTACATCTTTTTCGTAAGACTCTGGACTACCCTGAAATTGTTAAAGAATTCCTTTGCAATAACCCTGAGTACAGTATAAACAGGAACAGCAAGGAGCATTCCCGCCAGTCCGGCAACTCCTCCACCTATAATTATTACAATGAAGATCTCAAGAGGATGTGATTTGACACTTTTTGAGTAGATCATCGGAACCAGAATGTTATTGTCGATAAAGTTGGCAACAACGAAAACGCTGGCCAGTTTTACTAATACAGAAGGCAGCTCGCCATATAGTCCCAACGCCAATGTCCCTGTAATACCTAAAAATATTCCTATGACAGTACCTATCATCGGTCCCAGATAGGGTATTATGTTCATCAGTCCGCCAAAAAAACCAATCAGCAGGGCATTTTTCACACCAAAAATCCATAAACCAACTGCTATAAGCGACATCACACAAAGGATTTCAAGGAAAACGCCGATAAAATAGCGCATAAGCATGTTCCTGGAATCGGCAATTACTTTTTTTGTGGCTCCATCGTATTCCTCAGGAACGAGTATCAGTATTGCTTCTTCAAACATATTTTCATCCTTCAGAAAAAAGAAGGCAATAAAAAGAATCGAAAACAAGCCTACGAGCATATTCCCTGCTACACTTATGAAACCACCTACAAGGGTTCCCACACTTCCGATATCAACTATTGATTTTATTCTACCGGAAATAAAATCCTGCATTGTCTGGCTTTCCGGGATTACTCCGAAATCGTGCAAGCTTGTATTTAACCATTGTATGGGTTCCTGAAGATTTTCTCCCAGCCTGTTTACATCAATATTTGAAAGAGCCGAAGCCTGACTTATTACAAGAGGAATAAAAACAGCCAGCATACCAACAAAAAATAATACAATAACAAGTAAAGTCAGCAAGGCGCTCAGGGCATGAGGCAGCCTGAACTTTTTAATGTGCAGCCTGTCAAAAAAACGAACCAGGGGCTCTCCTGTGAAGGAAAGGACGGCGGCAATAAGAATCCACCCGATAATATAGTAAAACCTGTAAAGCATATACCCTGCTATCGCTAACAAAATGATGTACCCCGTGTATTTCAAAATCTGTTTCATAATCAATTTATTTATTTGCTGTTATGCCACACAGAACTATTCCTGAACAACCTCACCCTTTGGATGCCCGGTTATACTGTTCGAAATCATATTAACCGGAAGGGCGCCCTTTCGAATCATTACTGCAGCAATTTGTTTCCCGTTCCCGGTATTGCGGATGATATTATTTTCAAGTACAACGCCTTCGGCCTTACAGTTAACAGATAAACCATACCCTTCTCCTTTTGTGCCATTGTTCTCTATTGTATTGTCCCTGAAAACACTGCGGTGCGGGGCATTAAGGTCAGACTCCCCTCGCAGGTTAATTCCGTCGGATCCGTTATCATAAATATGGTTGCCTGCAAAAAGCACATCGGTGTCTTTATGTCCGGTACAGATCCCGTTTCTTCCGTTATTGTAAAAGATGTTATTCCTTACGATACTATTTCGTACACGCCAGCAGACAAAGAGTCCGTACCCTCCGTTATCGTGACTTCTGTTGCCCTCAACGAGGCTGTAGGGAGAACCTGTTCCTGGATGAAGTCCGCTGTTGGCACAACCATAAACCTCACAGTTCCTGACAGTAACATGTTCAGTAATCTGCCAGCTTATCCCGTCGCTGTTGAAATTTCTTACTGTGACGTTCTCCACAACTGCATTTGCCGACTTGTGAATATAAACCCCTCCTGCCCTGCAGCCATCTATCATCTCGTTGCTGACAAGGCTGCCGTCGATAGTAAGATCCGATATCCTTATATTGTCTGCTCCTATTGCCTCAACTACAGAACAAGCATTTGAGATGGTTCCGTTCTTGTCGGCCCGGTAATCACGCAGAAGATAATCATCAAGGAAAATTGTATTCCCTTTTATTGTGACTATACGGGCTGTTGTTAGTGCCCAACCCGACCTCTGATCATCATCATAGATGGCCACGCCCATCCCCGGACGAAATCCCGAGGCATCGGTAACCGTAACCTGCAACTCACCGTAATCGGCATCGATAGCAAAGGATGAATGAAAACCGGTGCATTTTTTCAAAACCGTATTCGCACCTGAGCCCACAAGGGATATATTGCTGTATAACCTCACCGGAGCATTTATTACAAATCCTGTTTCTAACAGTTTAACTGTTCCGCCTCCTCTCTTGTGAAGTACATCAATGGCAGTCTGTATTCCTGCCGAAGTACAGTCAGTAATGTCGGCTCCTCTCCCGCCAACAGTGATTGTTTCCCGGTTAATTAACGGATGTACTACCGAGATGAATGAAGTATCGGAACCTGCTCCGGAATTTTTTATTCCTTCCATTTTTTCAGAGGTTACATTGTTTTGAACGGCATTTTCAACATTGTTCCGGCTTGTGCATGACGCAGCCAGAAACATAACAGTAACAAGGGTGGTGATAGTTTTCATTTTTTGTAAATGAGTTTAACATCAGAGTCGCTAAAATGAGTTACCAAATTAAGAAAAAAATCAAGAACTTACACAGAGACCCACAGAGAAGGCACAGAGATCCACAGAGAATACTAAAGTTAAAATTCTGACTTTTTAACCAGCCCACACAGAGTTACACAGAGAAAAATGGATTGTTGTTTTCTTCCTCTGTGCTCTCTGTGCCTCCTCAGGATTTCCTCTGTGTAAGTTCTTATATATTTGATTCTTATGTCTTTAAATCCTGGCAACTAATTTTATTTATTCATCTCCCGGAAAAGAATAGAGTGCAAATGATAAAATTAGCGCGCATATTTCATTTCTTTGTTGCTTCTAAGTTTTTGTTATGAAAAAAAGCAAAGAAAAACCTCTGTTTAAGTTAGTTCTTGTGCTGATCTTGTCAGCATCATGTTCCTTAACTTTTTCTTCTGATCTGATTCAGACTGACCTTCCCCCGCAAAGAGTAATCCTCGACACCGATATAGACTCCGACGTTGACGATACCGGAGCCCTTGCAATGCTCCTGAACCTGCATAAAAAAGGGATAATAGAACTATTGGGAATCATCACCACCAGCGACGATCCGTATGCCCCTGTTTGCGTAAGCGCTATTACCACATATTACGGATGCAGCGAGATCCCTGTTGGTTTCCTGATGGGCCAGCACACCCTGACGAATCATTCAAGATATACAAAGTTCATTGCTGACGAGTTTCCTTCCAAACTCTCATCCTGGTCAATGGCAGAAGTATCCACAACTCTTTACAGGAAACTCCTCGCTCAAATCCCCGACGAGTCGGTTATTATTATTACAATCGGACATCTCAGCAGTCTGATGCGGTTATTGCAGTCACCATCCGATAAGATCTCCCGGATTGACGGAATGGAACTGGCGGCCAAAAAGGTAACAAAATGGATCTGCATGGGAGGAGAATATCCTAAGGGAAAGGAGGCAAACTTCGGCCGGCCCGATCCCGGATCAACTGTTTATTGTCTGAACCATTGGGATAAGGAGATTATTTTTTGCGGATGGGAAGCTGGCAGTAAAGTAATTACAGGAGGAAGCAATCTGAAGTCACTTTTAAAAACCGGACATCCTGTATACCGGGCCTATGAGCTTTATAATAATTTTGAAGGACGTTCAAGCTGGGATCAGATAGCAGTGTTGCAGTTGACCGGAATGGCTGATAAGTATTTTTCATTCAGCCGCAACGGACGGTGCGAAGTGAAACCTGATGGAAGCAATAAATGGAGAGATGACCCTTCCTGTAAACAAAAATACGTGAGAATACGGCCTTCTGTAAAAATTAAGGATATTGAATATTACATTGATAACCTTATTTCGGGTGCATAAGAGAATATTAAGAACTTACACAGAGGAACACAGAGACGGAGAGACGGAGAGACTGAGAGACTGAGAGACTGAGGGACGAAGAGACGGAGAGACGGAGAGACGAAGGGACGAAGAGACGGAGAGACGGAGAGACGGAGAGACGAAGGGACGAAGAGACGAAGAGACGGAGAGACTGAGAGACTGAGGGACGAAGAGACGGAGAGACGGAGAGACTGAGAGACTGAGAGACGGAGAGACGAAGAGACGGAGAGACGGAGAGACTGAGAGACTGAGAGACGGAGAGACGAAGGGACGAAGAGACGAAGAGACGGAGAGACTGAGAGACTGAGAGAC
>CAIMVD010000190.1 GCA_903844815.1 uncultured Bacteroidota bacterium
AGAAGATGAATTAGAGAGCGCGCTAAAACATTATAAAGGTTTAAATGAATACTTTCTGGATAGAGAACTTAGAATGATGGATCTCAAAAAGGAAATCAACGCATTATTAACAAAAAGTGGCTGCGAACAAAAATACTTGATAATGTAAGTTTTACGGGATGACTGAATTCCAGGGATGACAGAATTCCAATTCTGTCAAAGGAAGATGAGGAAGAAGAAGAAGAGACAGAGTTGGAACTCTGTTATCCCAGCCTGCCAGATGCAACAAAACGCTCAGCAGCTTCCAATGAATCTAGCTTTCCTACGTCTATCATACTGATATCTTTCGGAATAAAACCACTAATTGTCTGATTTACCGCATTCGATAAATAAAAATCCATTATCGGGAATTTTGGTTCAGATTCATTCATCAAATCAAAAATCTTTGGCGATAATATCTGAATGCCTGAAAAAGCCAATTTATTATAACATTCTATTTTCTTCAGTTGTGCGGGTTTTGTTTCTCCGGTTTTTTCGTTTACCCATCCTTTAAGTCGCAAATCATCATCAAAAAGCAAATATCTGAAAGTATTGCGGTTACAAACCACCAAGGTAGCCAAAGAGTTCGTTCTCAAATGTTGATGATAGAGTGCCGATAAATCGACTTTCGATAAAATGTCAACATTATGCACCAGAAAAGGTTTTCCATCATCGAAAAACCAGGCTGCTTTTTTAATTCCGCCACCGGTATCTAACAATAAATCCCTTTCGTCCGATACTTCAATCCTAATCCCAAAATTGGAGTTGACTTTTAGAAATTCAATAATTTTATCCGAAAAGTGATGTATATTCACAATTATTTCATCATAACCCGCAGCTTTAAGCTTCAGAATAATATGTTCCAACAACGGTTTTCCTGCAATAGGAATCAGAGCTTTTGGCAAATTATCTGTTAGCGGTTTAAGGCGCGTACCCAGCCCCGCTGCGAAAATCATGGCTTTCATATTAATGGAATAAACAAAAGTACGTTATTTCTTTTTTAAGGTGCTATTAATTCGATTAATCACCCTTTTACTTAGCACAGAATGATATTTAATAATTCAGTTTCCAAAAAATCCTGAAGGGATTTAATTTGAATAGCCACTAGTGAAACTGGTGAATGATAAAAACCCCTGAATTCAGAACCCTGAAAGGGTTCAATTACAATATTTTAAATATGTTGAACCCTTTCAGGGTTCAGCCTTTTTGGAAATCATCAACCCCGAATTTTATTCGGGGTTATTCAGGTTTAACCACTTTGTGGTTATAAATAATTTTTCAACAGACCTTAGTTATACCAAAAATCAATACATAAAAATCAATACGAAGGTTCACAAAAGTTATTCAATAGCACCTCAAACAAAGAAACAACCCAAAAGTACAATAATACTAATTCTAGTTTGAAATCCATTATTTTTTCTTCAATTGCTCCAATGCTTTTTTAACGGTTTTATCATCTTTATAAAGCATAGGATAAAAACCGGTATCGCCTAATGAATTACGTGAAATATAAGCTTTTAGCTGTAAAAGAATAATTCTTTTGGAAATATTTATTTCTTTCCAATTGGCTACAACTCCTTTGGAAGTGGTGAAAAGAACAAAT
>CAIMVD010000191.1 GCA_903844815.1 uncultured Bacteroidota bacterium
AAAACTGATGCCTATATCTTATTGATTTTTTTTCTAATAGCTGCCTTCTCATACTTTTGGCTTATAGGAAACTATGTTCTTTATTTTCAGGAAACCCAGTCGCTTTTTCTTTTTTCCGGAGAATACCTGCATCGTTTCCTTTTAAAGCCTGGCGGACTTCTGGAGTATGCAGCGAGGTTTCTTACGCAATTCTATGCCTTCAGGTTTACAGGGTCTCTGATTCTTTCTGTAATTCTGACGTTACCGGGGATTATTCTTTTTTTCATAAATAAACGACTGATTCCTTCCATTTCAATCTCCCTGATTATTCTATTCATTCCATCCTGCCTCCTGTTACTCATGCAGGCAAATTATTACCATCTGATGGAGTATAATCTCGGGTTTCTGATGTTGCTTTTCTTTTATCTTTTTTTGGTATCCTCACCGGAAAAATATCGCCACGTTCTGGTTTTAATCATGTTTCCCGTCTTTTATTACCTTGTGGGTGCGTATGCCATGATCTTTGGAATTCTTTACGTATTTCACAATATTATTCATGAAAAAGGCGTTCAGAAATATGTTTATTCTGCTCTGCTGCTAATAATTGCCTCTATAACCTACCTTATATCCTGGAAATTTATCTTTCTGCAACCTTTCCAGCAACTGATCCTTTCTCCTTTGCCCTTGCTTGAAGATAGTACCTACCGGATTACTTTTTTAATTCTGGCAGGTTATATTGTTTTTTATCCTCTGATAAGCAAATACTCTATACGCCTGAAAAACAGAAAAATTAATACTAAGATTAACTCTTTACTATCTGTAGGGATTGTTTTTGTTGCCTCGGTTTTGTTATTATTCAGGATTTATAACCCTCAGACAGCCAGGGTTGTGGAACTTGAGAGACTTGTATTCAAAGGGAAATGGGCCGAAGCGATAAGGGTACAGGAAAAGAAGCCTGCAAGGAATCTCATAAGCCAGTATTTTTACAACATAGCTCTTTCTGAAACCAACCAGCTCTGCGACAGGCTTTTCATTGGAAGCCAGGATTTCGGGACAGGCTCCCTTGTTTTACCATGGGGGGATGATCATCTTGACAGAGGTGCTTATTTTTATTATTCAATAGGACTTATAAATGAAGCTCATCGCTGGGCTTATGAAGAGATGGTCGTTTATGGTTCCCGTCCGCAGAACATTTTAATGCTTGCAAAAACCAGTCTGATAAGCGGAGATTATGGTGAAGCAAGGAAATATATCAGCATCCTTAAGAAAACAGTTTATTACCGGGATCAGGCTTCAAAACTTGAAAAGATTGCAGACAATCCCGAACTTATTAAATCCGATCCTGAGCTCAGTGAGAAATTAAAGCTTCTTCCGAAAAGCAATTTCTTCATAAAATTCAATGAGCCACAGGCTAATCTTCCACTTGTACTTGAAGCCCAGTCCGATAACAGGCAGGCTTTTGAATATTATATTGCAGGGCTTCTTCTTACAAAAAATGTTGAATCGGTGGTTAATAACATCAAAAAGCTGAAACCGATGGGTTATACAAAGATTCCCAGGCATATTGAAGAGGCGGCAATGGTTTATTACAACAGCACTAAGATCGTTCCCGATCTGGGCGGGCTCACCATGAGTTCCGAAACACAGGCGCAGTTTAGCCTGTATTTCAACTCCTTCATTGAAGCGAGAAAGAACCCGGAAACAGGCAAGGCAAAAATGGAGCAGGGATTTGGAGATTCTTTCTGGTATTATTTTCATTTTAAATAGATCTTTTTTTAACACGGAGTTACACGGAGTGTCAAAGAAGTTACACTGAGTAAATCTTAAATGCAAATTCGAATTTGCTCAAACTAGACGATTACCCTTTTAATGCCATCTTTGAGGGAAACAACATTAAAATTAATGAGAAACCCTATTTTACATTTTGATAACTTTAGATAGGTCATTAACTGGGCTAAATGGACAGGGTTGATGGTATCAACCGACTTGATCTCGATGACAACTTTATTTTCGACAAACAGATCAATTCTATAACCTAATTCAAGTTTTTTTTCTTCGTAAATCAAAGGCATTGGTTTCTGTTTCATTACGATAAGCTTGGCTTTTTCCAGTTCATAATAGAAGCATTCTTCATATGCTGATTCTAATAAACCTGGTCCCAATTTTGAGTGAACTTTATAAGCACAACGTAAAATTGAACCAGTAAGCTCCTGATACAATAGAGTCATGATATTTCCATTTTAACGAGACATGTTAAATTTAGGCAATATCCTTATTTGAAACAAAAAAATATTGTTATGTAGAAACAGTGCAACTCCGTATTAACTCCGTGTAACTCCGTGTTAAAAAAGTATTATTCAAAAAGAGAGGCTGCCCTTTAGGGACAGCCTCTTAAATTTATTAGTGGAATTCAGTTGTTAGTAGGATGCATCCTGTGTAAGGACACCCTTCTGAAGGTCAACCTGATCCTGTGGCAATGGCCAGTAATCGTTCTTTGTTGGGTTATAAACCGCACCTACCATGAAATTCCTGAATTTGGAATCCTTGGCGATATAGTTATTAAGAACAGTATTTGCTATGCCCCAGCGCCTCAGGTCGAAGAAACGAAGGTTTTCAGTAGCAAATTCGAGCCTCATCTCCTCACGAACAGCCTTAATAGCCTCATCTTTCGAAGCGAAAACAGGTGATCCTGCAGGATATGGTTCTACCAGATAGTTAGCTGCTGGTTTTGTCCAGTCAACAACAGGTGCAGTAGCAAGGTTCTTTGTGCTTGTGCAGAGACCCATTACCTTAGTACTTGTCTTGGCCCTGTTACGGATCTGGTTTACAAGACCGCGTGCTACTTCAAGTTCATTCTCCTGAACAGCAACTTCTGCTCTCCAGAGAATGATATGTGAATAACGGTACATCCTGTAATTCTTGGCATTGTCGAAACCTGTACCAAAAGCGTTCAATGACTGTTCCTCCTTCTTGTGCATATATTTCTTGGTCATGTACGGGCCACCGTTGTTCTGCTCACGGATCCATGAGTTTCCTACGTGTATTCCCCAGCCCAGGTAGTCAACACCACGGCGTGCAATAGTCCAGTCAGCGCGTGGGTCAATGGCAGCTGTTGTTGGTGTGAAATCATCACCGCTACCTTTACCCATATCGTTAGCCAGTACAGCGCGTGCTGCCACATTGAGAATTGGCAATCCGTTAGCATCAACCTGATAAGCTTCAAAAAGATCCTGTGAAGGCTGGAAGAAGCCCCAACCACCGCAACTTGCCGGACCTGCCTGATGCATACATGGGCCTGCAAGCTGCATAGCCTGTACGCTGGCTCCTGTTGCAGCACACTGAAGTTCGAAAATTGATTCGACATTGTTCTCATGAGTCATATCAAAATTCCAGAAAAAATCAACGAGGCTGAATTTGGAGCTGGCAATGATGTCATCAAGCAAAGGCTTAGCAGAAGCGAATTTATTCTGGCTCATAAAAACATGAGCCTTGATAGCTTCAGCAGCATACTTGGTTGCACGACCTGGTTCGTTGTTAATCTTCGTTGTAGGAAGATTATCGATGGCAAACTGAAGGTCTTCTTCAATACCTGTCCATCCGGGATCGGTGTTTTTGATCTCCTCAGGCTTAACTGTTCCGAGTTCAGTTACAGTTTTAATATAAGGTATGTTTTCGAAGACTTTATTAGCTTCAAAATGGAACCAGGCCCTGAGCATTTTTGCTTCTGCCTCGATCTGTTTTGCCCTGACGTCACCTATTGGAGCAGCAGTTTTCTGGGTAGCCCAAAGAGCCTCCAGAACAACGTTTGAACGCGCTACACCATTATAACAGTCTCTCCAGCGCTCGCGGAAATAACCGTTACTTGGCAGAGCCTGATATCTCTCAACATCGTTAAATGCACTCTGGTCACCTGCTGAAGTACCTTTATAGGCATCATCGGAAGCACCGCTTGCATAAGTCCAGTCAGTTGCCATAGCTGCTCCGAACCTTCCGGTTCCTTTGGTAGCCTGGTAGGTTGAAATAAGTAAAGCTTCAACACCATCCTTGGTGTTCATCTGCGTAGCCGATGCGACCCCGGGGGGCTCCTTTGTAAGGAAATCCTCACTGCAGGATAAGGTCATGATCATACTTGCGATGAACAGGATAGTAAACAATAATTTGAATTTGTTCTTCATATCTGTTTCTTTTAATGATTTAAATATAAAAATTATAAACCAAAAGTAATACCGAAGAGGAACTGTTTGGCTGTAGGCCATGCACCCTGATCAACTCCCATATTTATTCCAACTGTAGCGATTTCAGGATCGAGTCCCGAATAATTTGTTATTGTAAACAAGTTGGAAGCCTGGAAGTAAACCTGAAGCGAGCTTAATTTATTCTTCAGAAGTTTGTTTACATCGTAGCCAATTCTCATAGTCTTCATACGAAGGAAAGATCCGTCTTCGAGGAATGCTGTTGATGGCTGCTGATGTGGCGTATCATTAGAATAGATAATAGGCATGGTGGCCTGGCTGTTGTCGCTGAGATAAGGACTTCCCCATGATTCATAAAGACGTCTTTTACTCTTGCCTGATTCAAACTGGGTATAATCAATAAACCTGCTGACATAATTTATCACGTCGTTACCATAACTGGTATACAAGGTAGTGGAAAAGAAAATTCCCTTATAGTCAAGATTCAAAGATAAACCTGCAGTGAATTTAGGGTGAGGCGATCCGATATAGGTCCTGTCATTTGAGTCAATAAAACCATTACCGTCAACATCCTTATATTTAAAGTGGCCGGCTTTATTGTAGGTTCCTGTTGATCCAAAAGCTTTTGGCCATGCATCAGCTTCAGCCTGATCCTGGAAGATTCCTTCAGCTACATAACCATAGAACTCAGGGAAAGCCCTGCCGCTTTGGGTTCTTGTATAGATCATCTCACGATAAGTAGAACCTGAATAAAAGTCACCGGCATTGTCGGTAAGCTTTGCAAGTTCGTTTTTGTAGTGTGAGAACACAAGGTCAACTCCATAGTGAAGGTCTCCGTTAATTGCACTGTTTGAGTAGCCCAAAGTAAGATCATACCCTGTATTCTTCATTTCTCCGATATTGATCGAAGGGGTAGAGGCAGTTCCATATATCAATGGCTGCTGCTTTGGATAAAGCATGTCGCTTGTAATACGCTGCCAAAGGTCGATACCCACTGATAAGTTTTTAAACAGGGTTGCATCAATACCGAAGTTTGTAGTAGCTGTTGTCTCCCATTTCACATCGGTGTTGCCGAATGTTGTCTGAGCAAAACCGGTATTGCCGGTTGCTGTGTTTGAACCGTTCATCGGATAGAAAGCAGTGTTAAAAGCGATGGCATACTGACTGTAGCTGTTGTAGTTACCCATGCGGTCGTTACCAACTGTACCATAACCTGCACGGACCTTCAATTCATTCAGCCAGGTCTTTGTAGAAGCCATGAAATCCTCTTCCGAGATCCTCCATCCCGCAGAGAATGCAGGAAAAATACCATATTTCTGAGTTCCAAAACGGGAAGAACCATCACGACGAATTACTGCTTCAATCATATATTTGTCGGCAAAAGTGTAATTTACACGGCCAAATATTGAAAATAAGCTATACTTGCTGGTTCCGCCTCCGGAGTTGTTGATTGAACGAAGACCTGTATTTAAATTCATGTAGTTGACATCAAGAAGGGCAAACTCCGACCTGTTGGCTGCAAAACTTTCTGAATCATTGCTATAAGCCTCAGTTCCTACTATTGCCTTAAAATTGTGCTTACCTTTCACGAATGAATAGTCGGCTGTATTGGTCCAGGTCCAGTTCATACCCCATCCGGCACTTTTACCAAGGTAATCGTATGTTCCCCTTTCAGCGTGTGCTACCTCAACAAAGCTGATATCCTGTGAGTTATAGTTGTAATTATTTACACCAATACGTGATGTAACCGATAATCCTTTCAAAAGGTTGAACTTAACATAAGCGTTGCCCGTAAGGTTCATCTGTTTTGTAAAGTCATACTGGTTGTTCTCAAGAAGGAATACAGGGTTCGAGCCATTACCCATACCTGCTGACCTTGAACCGGCATAGTTTCCTGCTATATCATAAAGCGGAACCATTGTTGGTATACGATAGGTCCAGGAAACAATTGAACCTTCTGAGTTATCGCTGGCCTGGTATCCGTAATCATTAGTATAGTTACCGGAAATGTTGGTACCCAGATCGATCCATTTGGAAGGTGATGAATTAACGTTTGCACGGAAACTATACCTGTCAAATCCTGTACTTTTGAAAACACCTTCGTCTTTTGTGTAACCAAGCAGAAATGCATAGGTTGTGTTTGCGCTGCCACCCGTTACATCAACAGTATAATCCTTGTAACTTGCATCTCTCTGGCTTTCCTTCATCCAGTTTGTTCCAGGGCTCGTTTTGGCGATGAGGTAAGTATCGGTTCCGTCTCTTACCGCAAGTTTATTGTCATATAAAGCCGGATCTACGTTTGCTGCCCCATTGACACCTTTGGTAGGGAAAATATAGTCAGGAGTTACAGGTGTAGCACCGTTGCCAAACTGTACATGGTTGTAGTTGGTGATACCGGCATTCTTTGCTTCGAGCCATAACATTTCACCCCATTCAGAAGTATTCAGCAGATCATAATTATTTGAATTCCTGGAGATACCCTGACGGATATTGACAGTCATATTTATTTTCTGGTTTTTCTTACCAGCTTTTGTTGTGATAAGAACAACACCGTTAGCGGCCCTTGCACCATATATAGATTGTGCGGCAGCATCCTTAAGAATTGTGATTGACTCAATATCGTTAGGTGAATAGTTTCCACCGGGGATTCCATCAACTACGAAAAGCGGACTGCCATCATTAATGGTGGTCATACCACGGATCCTTAAGTTTGAGCCTTCGCCGGGAGTGTGCTGGTTCAGAACGGTTACCCCTGCAACCTTACCCTGAAGACGCTGTACCGGGTTAGAGGCAGCGCTCTCGGCAAGAGCTGAGGAATTTACAGTCGAAACAGAACCTGTAAGTGATTTCCTTTGCTGCGTGGAATATCCCACAACAACAATCTCATCGAGTGCAGAAAGCGCTTCCTTAAGAACAAGATCAACCACAGTCTGGGTACCGACAGGTACTTCAGTAGTGGAAAAACCAATAAAGGAAAAAGTAAGAATGGCATTTGCAGATGCAACATTCAGTGTGTAAGCTCCATTCTGATCGGAAATGGCACCGTTTATTGTGCCCTTCTCAAGAATGTTTACACCGGCCAGCGGACTGCCATTGGAGTCGGTAATCTTTCCTGAGATCTTTTTCTGTTGCAGATCTCCCGCAGTTGCTAGCTGCAGTACTGATCCCAACATCATTAACAAAATGAATAATTTCATGGCTCTTTTCAAATTACAAGAATTTGTAAGCCACGAAACCAGATTAGATTTTTGTGTCATACGTTTGAGGTTAGTTGGTTTGTAAAAGAAATTTGGCTTCCTGGTTATCGCTACTCGGAAACCGTTGGAGCGGGAGTCAAAATAAACTCCCTTAATTAAGATCGCTAGATTATATCCATAGGCAATTGTTTCGTTTTTCAGGTTATTAACAGCATTTAATAATTATTCTAAATTAAACTTTTCAGATAATCACATTCAACGTCAGCTAAAAACTAACAATTAACTCCCAATCTGACGGCGTTGCACAATAATTAAATAATATAAAATCTTCCCTCCGTCCCCATGCAACGGAGTATTTGGTTTAAGTAAAATCCTAATTTTAAACACCCTTTTCAAAATAAATGTTAAAAAAGACCACAAAATCAGGACAGCGAAAAATATGAAATAAGTTCTGAATAATCAGTGACAAAAACAAGAAAATTTTAAATAATAGTTAAATAATGTTAAAATCAGGACATTATTGATATTTATCAATTTTTAAAAATCAATAAAGCTACAAACTTATAAATGGTTTCGTTTCATAACTTACCTCTTCATTCCTGTAATAGACCCTTTCAAGAAATAATCCGCTGGGCGGCGCAGTCAGCTTTGCAGGAATATCGGTCTTAATCCTGAAAAAGGAAGCTACTTCCGCAGGTGATAGTTTTCCTCTTCCCGCTTCCACCAAAACACCCGTCATTCGTCTCACCTGTTTCCAAAGAAAATGAGACCCAACCACATGGAACACAATCATATCTCCAAACTCTGCTACTGCTGCATGAAGTATCTCAACCTTTGTTGAGGTCTGTTCCGCATCCTCATCGGTGAAATACCTGTAATCTTTCAGACCGGTAAAATTCTTTGCCGCTTCATTCATAAGGCTTACATCAAGCTGGTCTTTTATCCACCAAACGTATTTTTTTCCGAATGCAGTTCTTCTCCTGCTTATCTGATAAACATAACTGCGCGCATTTGCATCGTGGCGCGCATGAAATTTCGGATGGGCCTCTTCAACGTTTTTAACGCAGATATCCGAAGGAAGCCGGTCGTTTATGCCGTATTTTATTTTCAGAGGAAGAAGGTCGGTTTCAACTCCAAGATGCGCAACCTGACCAATCGCATGCACTCCTCCATCAGTCCGCCCCGCACCGAAAAGATCAACTTCACTATCCTTAAAAAGTTCCCTGCAGGCATCGATTAACTCGCCCTGGATCGTTTTTCCGCCTTTCTGCATCTGCCACCCTGAGTACCGGGTTCCGTCATATTCTATTGTCAGTTTGAATCTGCCCATCGCTTTGAAAATTATGTTTGTATAAAGGTAAGATAATTTATGACGCAAGACACATGGCACACGACACAAGACACAAGGTGCAAGACAGGCAAGTCAGGGACAGAGTGACGATGAGACGAAGAGACGAAGTGACGAAGAGACGAAGAGACGAAGAGACGAAGTGACGAAGAGACGAAGAGACGAAGTGACGAAGAGACGAAGAGACTAAGTGACGAAGAGACGAAGTGACGAAGAGACGAAGTGACGAAGAGACGAAGAGACGAAGAGACGAAGTGACGAAGAGACGAAGAGACGAAGTGACGAAGAGACGAAGAGACGAAGAGACGAAGAGACGAAGTGACGAAGAGACGAAGAGACGAAGAGACGAAGTGACGAAGAGACGAAGAGACTAAGTGACGAAGAGACTAAGAGGCGAAGTGACGAAGAGACTAAGAGACAAAAAGAAGAATCAGTGTTACTCCGCGAAACTCAGTGTTACTCCGTGGTTAAAAAAGAGGTTTTATGTTCCTTATGAACTTAATCTGCCGGCAGAATGTTTTAATACAGGAATCAATTGGTTACTTTTGCAGATAAGGGCATTTTAAGATAACAAGAAATTAAAAGATGAAAAACAGATATATGAATCCCTATATTGCCGGTACAATGCTGGGGCTTGTATTGCTTCTGGCAATGTTTATCTCAGGCCGTGGTCTGGGTGCAAGCGGAGGCCTTAAGTATTGTATGGTTTCAATTGTGGGAGCTGTCGACAGGCCACATGCCGACAAATCAGTTTTCTACAGCAAATATTTTGAAGATGGGAAAAAACCACTTAAAAACTGGCTTGTTCTGGAGATTGCAGGAGTCATCGCGGGTGGCTTCATTTCCGGAGCCGTTTCCGGAAGGCTTAAGTTGAAAATAGAGAAGTCTCCGCGAATCTCGAATACCCGTAGACTTGTATTCGCCTTTCTGGGAGGAGTATTCTTTGTCTATGGCGCCCAGCTTGCAAGAGGATGCACAAGTGGCGCCGCTCTCTCCGGAATGGCCGTTCTCTCGGTTGCCGGCTTTGTAACAATGATTGCCATATTTGGCTCGGCATATTTATTTGCCTGGTTCTTCAGGAAGAACTGGATATGAGAAAGGCGGCAGGAAACAGGCGGCAGGCGGCAGTAATGCCTTCGAAACCAGTGCAACTAAATCTTGTGAGCCGTGCGCTTTGCGCCTTGCGCCGTGCGTCGTGTGCCGTGCGTCATTAATTTATAATTAAATTGTAACTAAGGAATATATATTATGGGACCAATATCATCACTAATATCAATGCCTGAATGGCTCGACCTGCTAATCGCGCTTCTGATAGGCATAGGTTTCGGATTTGCACTTGAGCAGGCGGGCTTCTCCTCGAGCCGCAAGCTTGCAGGGATGTTTTACGGATACGATACAACCGTAATCAAAGTATTCTTCACTGCTGCAATCGTAGCGCTGGTGGGTTCGCAGTTTCTGAGTTTCTTCGGACTCCTGAACCTCAACCTCGTATTCGTAAATGAGTTTTATGTGACATCTGCGATTGTGGGAGGAGTGATAATGGGTGCAGGGTTTATTATGGGAGGCTTTTGTCCCGGAACAGGACTTAGCGCACTTTCTATAGGAAAAATTGACGCAATGGTCTTCTTTGCCGGCGGCATGACCGGCGCTTTTCTCTTCGCCGAAACATATCCTGCAATTCAGAATCTTGCAAACGGAGCTTATAAAGGACCTTTGAAAATAAACGAAGTGCTTGGAATATCTCCCGGACTGTTCACATTCCTGCTTATAGCAGCAGCTGCGGGAATGTTCTGGATCGCCGAAATGGCTGAAAAAAGGTTTTCAAGGCCCGACATTACAAACGAAATATAAAATCCAATATAAATGAATACCCGGGAAAAATTCTCCGCAGTTCTGTTAAGTCTGGGATTGATACTTGCCCTCATTCCACTTTCGGGAAACAGATCCTTTACCGTTAAGCCTCATGAAATGCTGTCGGAAGTCATTGATGAGAATAGCTGGCTGACAGTGGACCAGGTTGCAAAACTTATTGTTGCTGAAGACAGTACTATACAGATAATCGATGTGAGATCGCCGGAAGAATTCAAAACAGCCAGCCTGCCGGGAGCAGTAAATATTCCGTACAATGAACTGCTTGACAGGAATCCTTCAGCTTATCTTGGTTCGGGAAAAGCCCGCAACATTTTTTATTCAAACGGAGATCTCGATGCAAACTATGCACTGGCTCTTGCAAGTGGTTTTGGCTTTGACAATTCATTCGTAATGAAGGGTGGAATGAATGAATGGTTCAATACAATAATTAACAGCACTTTCAACGGCGAAAAAATATCGGCCAGGGAAAACGCCCTTTTTGAAACCAGAACAAGGGCAAAGAAGATGTTCAATGAGATTAACAGCCTCCCTGACAGCCTTAAAATGCAATTTATGAAGTCGAACAAGAATGCTTCGAAGAAACTTGACGGGGGATGTGAGTAAAAGGCTACAATCTATAATCATACGTAATGAAAAATTTTATAAAGAAATACGGGATAATTTTTACTTTCATCCTTCCGGTGTTGCTGCTTGTAATCATAAGATCCCTCGGAATTGATCATTTTAAACCTGACACGAAAAAACTCTACGGGCCATCGGTAAGCCGGGCGAATTTAAAAACAACGGCTCAGGTTAAATCAATGACCGGAGAGAAACTCATTATTAATCTCCAGAATTCAGGATCAGAGAACCCGCTCTCCGATTATAAGTCAATAAGCGTAGCACCCGACTCAATACTTGCAAAAGCCTATCTTAAATTAATTAAGAGCAATGACGGACCTGTTATCCTGGTTTCAGCAGATGCATCACTTTCTGCCAGGATCTGGATCATTCTTTCCCAGATGGGGTTCGGTAATATCTTTATATTAGACGAAGGCAATACTGGGGAAACGCTGAAATACAAATTCCGGCCCGACACAATGGCCGAACCGGAATTAAAATAAATTCTCGAAGTAATAATTCTATTTTACTACCTCAAAATTGTTTACATCTTCTGAAGTGAATGGAAGCCACGACAATGCTGTACGCTGTTTTACCATTTTCTCGTACATGAAACCATTGTTTCCGTATTTCAGTGTTCGTGCATCATAACCAAACAGTCGGAGGTAAGCGGTTGCAAAGCCTGAATTATGTCCTGTCCCGCAATATACAACTACAGTCTTGTCAGTGGGAATTGACGCCATCTCATCAGTGAATCCGAGTGTTGACTCAGGTTTATATCTTACAGCCCCCGGAATATGGCCGTCTTCATACTTATCCTTCCGTTCAAGATTAATAATGAAATATTTGCCCGGATCGGCAAAAACTTCATCGGCAGTAATTATAATATTTTTAGTTCCTTCCTCAAACAGTTTCCTGAAACGGGCCATACCTATCTCCTCCCCTGTCTTTAAACCGGTGTTGAGCTCAGGCATACCTGTTGTTGCAGGTCTTTCATTTGAAGTGGCCTCAAGCCTGGCTTCAAACTTCCCTGAAACGCCTTTCAACCATCCGGCAGAAGCATATTTATTATTCCAGGAGCTCATACCCCAACGCATGGCATAGACATTTCCATAACCCATCAGGCGAAGCATACAGGTAGTATAACTCGAAAGCTGACCATCATCCGAAACAAGAATTATTCTCTCATATTCAAACGGCTTTATTCCTGTTTCGAACCATGAAGGAAGATCTTCAATTTTTTTGCTTACAGCTCCTTTTATATGTCCTGCAGCAAAAAAATCAGGGCTTCTGAGGTCGATAATCAATTGGTTCTTTCCAATATTCTGATTCACTATAGAAGCCTTAATAAGTGAGGGAAAGTTCTGACTGTTAACGTAATCACCATTCTCACTAAGATCTTTGAGAAGCAAAGCCGTTTCACTTCCGATAACGACAGAAGCTTTAAGAGGCTGAGCCGGAGCGACAGCTTTTTCAGACTGAGCAGGCTCAACTGCTTTTGCAGCTTCAGGCTTATTTCCGGAGCACCCGGATACAATCAGTAAAAGCGCAACTGAAAGTGTCAATAAAACATAATATCGTAGATTCATTTCAGTCGTTTATTCATTCCTGTCCTTTAACAGGATTGTGGTCTTTATCGAACGTAAGTGTCTCTGTACGCTGACCGGCTTCGTCATATTTATATTCGGTTATGGCCACTCCGTTTTCGGGATTGTTAATAAGGTTTCTGTCTTTATCGAGACTTTTTGTCTCTGTAACAGCGCCATGGCTGTCATAAGAATTTACGGTTACAGGAACCATCTTCCCTCCTACAAATTCATCATCCTGATCATAATACACAGTTTCGAGTGAGTAGCCATTCTCATCATACTTGCTGATCCTTTTCGACCATCCCCAGTAAAGATTCGACATCTGTCCTATTACGTTGAAAACAGCAAATGATTCAACATCACCATTTTCATTCGGGGAAAAGTTAAAGTATGAAACGCCAATATCGCCACAGTTTTCAGCCGTGCAATTGTATAGTGTATCGGCTTTGTAATTTGCCATTTTAGTAACGAATCCCTTGTCGTTATATGTAAACCGGAGCTCATAAAAGGGACAGAATGCATTCATAACGGTTTCTTCTCCTGCCAGATTATATCTCAGTTCCCTGATCATCCCATCGGGAAGTTTGCTCCAGATCCAGGAATGAACCTTATTCCTGTTTTCAACCATCGAACCGTCTTTGCCTAAAAACATGAGGCCCGTACGTTCACCGTTTTCATTAAGGCTATATTCATGTTTAAATACACCATCGGCTTCAATCTGCTCATTGTCTTTATTATAGAAAGTTTTGAACTGTTTGTTTCCAACATATTCATAAACAATTTTGGAAGCTCCGCGCAATGATGAATAGCCAAGTAGCACTTCATTCCTTACATATTCAACCGAAATAAGTCTTACTGAATCATCATAGGAAAATTTGTAACTGTTTACGGTTTTTGATTCATCAGCAGTGATCGGGCGCGAACCTCTTTCAATGTCATAAGGTGTTTCGCTGAAGAGTACGTTTCTATAATATTCAACAGCAGCATGTGCTTTTTTCTGGTTTGAAGTGCCGGTACACGAAGCAATTCCCAATGCCACGACAATGGCCAGAATTACCGGTAAATTTAATTTCATTATTTTCATAAATCAGTCTGTTTTGGTTTAAGTGATTAATATGCTTTTTTTTTGCACCTTTTTTGGTGAATATATAAAGTAACAATAAAATATCGCAAATGTTTTCATATCAGGCAAATTAATAATTAGTTTTGACCCTTCTTAAAAAACCGATATGAATAGTATAAATAGCCACCCGCTCTACCGCAGGCACAACATCGACAGTGCAATGAATTCAATATGGGATTTCTATAAAATGAAGTTCATCGCATTGTTTTTAATATCTCTCGGGATGTCGCTGGTAATGCAGTACGCTTCCACCTTTGTGGATATAAAGGAAATGCAGACTATGACAGATCCGATGGCAATACTTGAAAAACTTAAGGATTATATTAAACCATTAATTATTATTTCGCTGCTGAATCTTCTATTTACCACAATACTTCAATATTATATCATCTACAATCCCATTGACGGAACCAATAATTTTGGGGTATGCTTACTCAAATCGCTTAAGCACTTTATTCCTTACCTTATCATTATGGTTATACTGACTTTTGCAGGAGCTGTTGCGATTGTACTGGGATTCTTTGCCCTTGTAGTGGGTGCATTTTTTGTCATGCTCTACCTGATGACTATCTACCTGCTTATTCTGCCAATACTTATGATAGAGGACAAATCCATAGGTCATACTATAAACCGGTCTTTTTCACTGATGCATCGTAATTTCTGGGCTAATCTTGGTTGGACCGCCGTATTTATTATTATTATTCTTGTGGTATCACTGATCTTGTCAGCAATCATTCTTATTCCCTTCTCCGGAGGATTCCTGAAATCAATAATGAATCCCGGAAATCTCACAGACGTTGCAGACATTACTACCAAACCCCTGTATATAATTCTGTCGGCGCTGACAGGAGCTCTCACCCTTCCCATAATGCCAATATTTGCATGCGTTCTGTATTTCAACGGTGTGGCACAGGAGGAAGAGAAACAGGTCATTTCCCAACCCGAGCCTGCAGAAACTAAGTTAAGGGTCGAAGATCTTTACGCGAAACCCTACTCTGACGATCATCCCGATAATCCGGAAAATAAAAGCAAGGAATAAGCAAAGGAATCCTAAAGGTCGTTTTCCCCTTTCACATAACCGAAATTGGCGAGAATACCACCGTCTACGTAGAGGATATGCCCGTTTACAAAATTGCTTGCCTTTGATGCCAGGAAAAGTGCTGCATTTGCAATATCCTCTGGCTCACCCCACCTGCCTGCAGGAGTACGCGTCATTACAAGATCATTGAAGGGATGGCCGTTCTCCCGTATCGGTGCTGTTTGTGAGGTAGCTATATAACCCGGGCCAATGCCGTTGATCTGAATATTGTATTTTGCCCATTCGCAGGTCATGTTACGGGTTAGCATCTTCAGACCTCCCTTTGCCGATGCATAGGCTGAGACTGTGTTCCTTCCGTATTCGCTCATCATCGAACACATGTTTATTATCTTACCGCACCTTTTTTCAATCATCCCGGGAACAACGCGTTTTGATAAAATAAGGGGAGCCACCAGATCTACATCCAGTACCTGTTTGTAATCCGACACAGCCATCTCAAGGATGGGAATGCGTTTTATGATTCCGGCGTTATTAACAAGGATATCGACCTGACCTACTTCCTTTTCAATTAGTGAAATCCCTTTGTCGACATCTTCCTCACATGTAACGTCAAAAATAATCGTAAAAACGTCCAAACCTTCTTTAGAAAATATCTCCCTGCAACTCCGTAGTTTATCTTCGTTAAGATCATTAACACAGACCCTTGCACCAGCTTTTCCAAGCAGGAGACCTATTGCGAGCCCAATTCCATGTGTGTCTCCGGTTACAAGGGCTACCTTTCCGGTAAGATCAAATAATTCCTTCATTCAATTCTTCTAATATTTTGAAATTATCTTTTAAAAGTCTCTGTGTAACTCTGTGCTTCTCCGTGGAACTCCGTGTAAGTTCTTCATTCTTGGGTTACACAGAGAGACACAGAGAGGCACAGAGGATCACAGAGTTATTATTATTTTAAAGTGTCAGGTTGTCTGACATCCATATCGCCGTAATCGAGGTTCTCTCCTGCCATACCCCATATAAAGGTATAGCCGGATGTGCCCGCAGCGCTGTGTATGCTCCATGAAGGAGAGATAACAGCCTGATCGTTCTTCAGCCAGATGTGCCGGGTTTCATCAGGTTCTCCCATAAAATGGCAGATGGCCTGATTTTCAGGAACCTCAAAATAAAAATAGGCTTCCATCCTCCTGTTATGGGTATGGACAGGCATTGTATTCCATACGCTTCCAGGCTTAAGTTCGGTCATGCCCATCTGAAGTTGGCAGGTATCAACCACTCCGTTTACTATCATCTTATTGATCGTCCTTTTATTAGACGTCTCAGAAGAACCCATTTCTGAAATAATTGCATCGGATACAGATACTTTTCTGGAAGGAAACGAATGATGCGCAGGGGCTGAATTGATATAGAGTTTAGCAGGCTTTTTTCTGTCAGCCGACCTGAAAATAACATCTTTAGTCCCTTTTCCAAGGTATAACGCCTCCTTGTAGCCAAGTTTAAACAGTTCTCCAGAAGCCTCAATTACAGCGTCGCCGCCTACATTTATCATACCAAGTTCTCTTCTGTCGAGAAACTGTTCCGATTTCAGTTCCTCTGCAGTTTCAAGCTTAAGATCAGTATCAACTGGCATAGCACCGCCAACCATATACCTGTCGTATAATGAATAAATAAGTGATATTTCATCGGGGATGAAAACATCTTCGACAAGAAACTCCTTTCTGAGTCTTTTTGTATCATAGCTTACTGCATCGGACGGATGTGAAGCGTATCTCAATTCAATTTTCATAATTTTTATTTACGCTCTAAGTTTATTTATCTTAAGACACTCTACGCTCTACGCTCTATGCTCTACGCTTTATTTGTCGTAAGTCGTGTCTTGTGTCGTGCCTCGTGCGTCGTGCGCCGCTAATAATTGGTTAATTATTTTCTTGATTTATTAGTTAGTAATGTCTATTTTCGTGATCCTTAACGACATTTTGAATCTCAAAATTACATAATTTTAGTATTTCTGAATACATATGAAACCCACATGATTGACAACAGTCACAAACACAATAATAATATAATTTTCAATCATGTGAGGTTCCATCATACCTTTAAAATCAAAATAGTATTATGCTGAAATCATTTATTAACGATGATTTTCTGTTAGGCAATAAAACTGCGGAAAATCTCTATCATAAATATGCTGAAAACCAGCCAATCATAGATTTCCATTGCCATTTGTCACCGTCAATGATTTCCGGCGACCGGAGTTTTTTAAATCTTACGCGGGCATGGCTCGAAGGAGACCATTACAAATGGAGGGCTATGAGAACAAACGGTATTGCAGAGAGTTATTGCACAGGCAACGCTTCCGATACCGATAAATTCAGGAAATGGGCTGAAACGGTGCCCAATACAATCGGAAATCCTCTATATCACTGGACACATCTGGAACTGGCAAGGTATTTTGGTATTTTTGAATTACTCTCACCTGCAACTGCTGATAAAATTTTCGATCAGGCATCATGTAAGCTTCAGAATGGAAATCTCTCTATAAGGTCAATGATCAGGAGGATGAAAGTAAAAGTTATTTGCACAACCGACGATCCATGCGACAGCCTTGAACATCACCTTAGTCTGAAAGATTCATTCGAAGTAAAAATACTGCCCACCTTCCGGCCTGATAACCTGATCAAAATTGAAAATCCTGAAATTTTCGCTGAATATATCATAAAGCTTGAACTTGCTTCCGGAATTGAGATTAAAAACTTCGATTCGCTTATAGAAGCCGTCGACAGCAGGCACTCCTTCTTCCATGAAACAGGAGGGAGACTTTCTGACCACGGTTTGGAGCGCTTTTATTTCGCTGAATATAATGCATCTGAAATTGATAAGATTCTTAAAAAGCTATTGAAGGGGGAAACTATTTCGGATGAAGAGGCTGAGAAATACCGTACGGCTGTAATGACCGAACTCTGCCGGATGAACCATAAAAGGGGTTGGACTCAGCAATTTCATGTCGGAGCAATAAGGAACAACAATGAAAGGATGTTTCGTCACCTCGGGCCCGATACGGGCTGGGACTCAATCGGAAAATCACAGGATCCAGTTAAAATTTCAAAATTCCTCAGCTCTCTTGATGTAACGGGTCAGCTTACAAGAACGCTTCTGTACAACCTCAATCCTTCCGACAATGAAATGATGATTACAATGGCCGGGAACTTCAACGACGGTTCCTTTCCGGCCAAAGTCCAGTATGGAGCAGCCTGGTGGTTTCTCGATCAGAAAAGCGGAATGGAGAAGCATCTTCGTGATCTTTCTGCTCTTGGCCTCCTGAGGCGGTTTGCAGGCATGGTTACAGATTCAAGAAGTTTCCTTTCTTTCCCACGGCATGAGTATTTCAGAAGGATTCTCTGTAATTATATAGGTGAAGAGGTTGAAAAAGGGCTTATTCCAAACGATGATGATCTTCTTCAGCCTCTTATTGAAGGAATATCATACAAAAATGCGGGTGAGTACTTTGGCTTTGAGCTTTAGTCTAAGACAAAGTCTTCCCCCGCAGAAGCAGAAATGTAAATACATTAAATTGATTATTAACTTATTATCATCATAAATGAACGAACTGAATTTAAAGGGAAAAGTAGCCGTAATAACAGGTGGAGCAGGAATTATCTGTTCAACTATGGCCAGGTCGCTTGCTGGTCAGGGTGTTAAAACTGTAATCATCGACCTGAATAAAGAGGCTGCCGAAAAAGTGGCCGGTGAAATCCGAAAAGAATTTGGGACTCCCTCCATTGGTCTGCAGGCGAGCGTACTCGACAGGGCATCGCTTGAAACAGCCCTGATCACAATTCATGAAACATTCGGAACCATCGATATCCTGGTCAACGGAGCAGGGGGAAATTCCCCGGCAGCCACCACAAAAGTTGAGCAAATGGAGGGTACTGAATCAGAGAATCCCGAAGATACCTTCTTCGGTCTCAAGACTGACGGTTTCGACAAGGTGTTCGATCTCAATTTCAAGGGTACTTTGATACCCTCAATGGTTTTTGCCAAAGATATGATCAAAAAGAAATCCGGAGTCATTATAAACGTTTCATCAATGAACTCGTACAGACCTCTCACAAAGATTCCGGCCTATTCAGCCGCAAAAGCAGCTGTTAATAATTTCACACAATGGCTTGCCGTGCATTTTGCCAAAACAGGTATCAGAGTCAATGCAATTGCGCCGGGATTTCTTCTGACCAACCAGAATAAATTCCTAATGATCGATGACAGTACAGGGGGACTTACACCCAGGGGATCAAAGATAAAGAATGGCACCCCTATGCAGCGCTTCTGTACTCCCGAGGAACTGACCGGGACACTGATTTACCTTGTTTCCGACCTCTC
>CAIMVD010000192.1 GCA_903844815.1 uncultured Bacteroidota bacterium
TACTGCACTCGTTACTGAACAGCCTGAACCACTCTGGGTTACTACACAATAATAATATTTTGTCCCTACTACATTCGTTGGTGGCGTGTAACTTGATGTGGTTGCTAGCGGTATGCTACTACCTCCTGATGTGGTCCCTGTGGTAAAATATTCTTTTCATGTTTGGTAATAATATTCCTTAACTAAACGCCATTGGATCATAATTTGTTATTGTATAGACTTTAATAAATTAAATTTCACCAAGTTGAGCTATCAGGAATAACCAGTAATCACTTATCAATTGTAAGTCTTTGAGTTTTATCAACTTTAACTGAGGCCCTGGAAGTATTAATCAAACTAATGTTCTTTCCAGGAACATCACCCTCAAACAGATTCCCTGTCAGTTTCACATTAAGGCAATACTCGAAGGTAAAAGTTGATTTACGGTAATGAAAAGGCTTAAACCGGGTACTTCTTACGATTTTGTTTCCGGAAAAAAGCAAGCCATCTACTGACTTAGCATAAAGCACAGGGTAATCGAAGGGATGAAACTCATTATTCTCTATTGTAATATTCCTGTGAAACGGCTTCTTAATATCAGGCTTTGGAATTTCAGGATAGATGCTTATGATTCCCTCGCAAAACTGATACATCGAGCTCATGCAGGGATCATTGAAAACATTATTCCTGATTATGACATCCTTAACTGCCCCCGATTCGTACCAACCGTTTGCATCACCCGGGATGAGGATTGCTGAACCACTGCTCTCAAAAACGTTGTTTTCGATTACTACCTTACCGGGCGTAGATATCAGCATTCCCCTGGCCCTGTTGCTTCCGAAGAAACTGTTTTTAATCAGAACATCGGGTGTCATTGTAAGGTTTTCAAGCGCATCTCCAACCTGAACTGATTGGGGAACCGGTCCGGCAAATGATATTTCAAAAAGCTCCGGCGTCAGGGTTTTAAATGAAGCAACTGTAGCTGAACCAAAAGTATTCATTGCCTCATTTTCAATGAAACCTGCGGTATCACCCTTTTGAGCCCAGACAAAACCGATGCTCTGGTCGTGCATAAATTTGCAAATCAGGGTTTTTTCATCCTTTATTTCCATTATTCTTACACTTGTGCCATGAACGTTAATCGGGTCATCCATAAGTGCAAGAAAACTGCAGTTGTCAACCGTGATCTGACCGTAGCAGTTTGAATAGTGAAAACCGTCGTCATGTCCTGAGAGTATCCTTCCTTTTGCAGGATTCGGGACGCAGTTCACATTCCGGAAGGTAAGATTTCCTGAGTATTGTGAAAGGATGCCAAGACCGGCATTATGGTACATGTTCATATTCATTACAGTGATGTCTTTACTGCCCGTAATGAAAGTTCCGGCATGGTCGCGGGCGCTATGCCGGAGGACCAGGTAGTTGCCTGCAGCCGGTTTGCGTTTGAACTGATAATTCAGCCTTACCAGCCCTGGTTTCAGTTCAGTGGCATTATAGTTGCTCCATCCGCCGCCGAGACATCCTGAATCGCCCGTTCCCGGAGAAACAAACTTCGATTCTCTTTCAAACTCCATAACACCGTTCCACCTGCTTTTCCACCCTTCGCCCACAAAAACAAGTTTATTCTTCTCAAGGATATAAGGTGATTCGATGATATTAATTGCCAGGTCGATATAATTATCTGTCACCCCTGTTATTTCAGCCTGAGCTGTAAGGGGAATATCCCAGTCAATGTTAACATTTTTGATTACTATGTTACTGCTGCTGTCGATAGTAAACGGCTGGATTCTGTCGTGAAAGACAAATTCGGATCCCATGCATTCTATTGTAAGATCCTTCATATCTTCAATAAGGATGGCACAACGCCTTAGCGGAATCACATCGGTGTTTGATTCGTAGTAAAGCTTTTCGGTTGCATACTGTGGCCAGAAGTCATATCTCCCGGATGGGAATACCAATACGGGTTTGCTTTTTGTTCTGCAGAGTTCAAGCGCTTTCTGAACTATTTTAACTGCGTTTTCGCGGGTATCAGGTTTTAGACCGAAATCGGAAACACTAATTGTATCCTGGGAAAAGCCAGGATTAAAAAGAAAAAGGCAAAAAGTGGTTAACAGATGGCTCTTTTTGAATCTAAAAGGTCGATGAGTTATTATCATTTTAGCGAATCAATTTTGTGTAAAATAACTATATTATAAAATCAAATATTCACATTTTATTTGTAATCAAAACATTAGGCCCTTTCCCGCCATGGTTGTTGAAAGATTGAGTTTTACCCCCCTGCCCCCCAGGGGGGGTGTTCTTAAATCCCCCCTTGGGGGGTTGGGGGGTAAA
>CAIMVD010000193.1 GCA_903844815.1 uncultured Bacteroidota bacterium
CATCTTAGAAAATCAGTATATACTTTAAACAAGTTCTATTTCAAAGTTAACAATTCAACTATTAGTTAAGAATATTGCTTCATGTTTTTCAAGAATACTCCCCCAAATAATTATTGGTTGAATTTTGTGCCAGAAAAGTACCTTATCCTCCCCTGTAAATCTGGGATTAAATAAACGTACCATTATTTGGTAATTCGTGCAATGAGTATTTTTCTGAGTAAAGCAAAACTATTTATACTCTAAATCTATGTAAGAATTTTTATCCATTTAGCTTTGTTTTAACCAATACTTGAAATGCTGATATTGTTTTGTATATTTGATAAAAGTCAGTATACCGGTGACATTTATTTTTAGTAATGAATCGTTGGTCTTGACGTTGAACAATATCTGTCAAACTTTATTTTAGTAAAGAAGTTATTAACCAATACGTTATAAATGAAGTTATCCTCATATTACATCAAGGCACGACTATTTCCGACAATTTTAACGGTAATCCCATTATTGATTCTGGTAAATACAGTGGTTGCGTCCTTTTACTACGAAACACTCAAGGAAATCTTAAATATACTGCCAATTATTACAAACTTAGGATTATCTGCAGCTTTGCTTTTTTTAATGGTTCAGGTTAATCGTCTTTTTGCTAAGGAAGTTTTTCAGTACATATATTTCCAAGATGAACTGACTATGCCTACCACTAATCACATTCTTTGGAATGACAATTTTTTTGATATTACTGTAAAAAGAAAAATACGTGAGAAAATTCAATCCATGATTGGACTTACTTTAATGTCAGAAACTGAGGAAGAGGAAGATGAATTAAAATCAAGAAAACAAATTGTTACCGCAGTTTCACAAATAAGAAATCGGTTGCGTGATAACAAACTTTTGTTACAGCACAATATAGAATATGGTTTCTTTCGAAATCTATTAGGTGGTTGTTTGATTGCGATTGTTTTTTCAATCATACTTATTATAATCGGAGTAATAAACCACAAACCCTCATCAAGCCTGTTGGGAATAATCTTGTCTGTAGTATATGTCTTCCCAATAGTTTTTAGTAAACCCATAGTTATGAGATTCGGTAACTACTACTCAAAAGTTCTTTATGAACAATTTTTATCATTATAAATGAGTTCACAAGTCGAAATGGTTTTTTGGGATGTCCAACATGGGCATTCAACATATATTAAATCGCCTAACAACAGGCATATTGTTATCGATATAGGAACTGGTGACTTTTCAGGGAGGAACCTCGAATTTAGTCCATTAAGACACTTGAAATATAAATATGGGGTCAGTCAACTTGATTACGTAATAATTACCCACCCGCACTTAGACCATATCGATGATATATTAAACTTTGATTTGTTAAATCCAAAAGTTTTATTCCGCCCAAAGCAAATTACTAATCTTGAGGTAATGCGTGGTGTTAGACAACAAGACAGGGCAAAATTTGACAAGTATTGTGAAGTGAATGATAGGTATAACATGTCTATAAGTGGAGGAACCGATGACCCTGATAATCCTGTTAACTTCGGGACTATGAAAATCTTAAGTTTTGCTCCGGTAAATTGTCCTCACGATAACTTCAACAATTTTAGCATAATTACAATAATTGAATATGCAAACATAAAAGTTGTTATCCCAGGCGATAATGAAAAGTCTTCGTTTGAGGAACTTATGGCAAAAGAGGCTTTTAAGACAGCTATCAAAGATGCCGACATTCTACTCGCACCACACCATGGAAGAGAGACTGGATATAACAATGATTTCGTAACTCTTGTAAATCCAAGAATTACTGTAATATCTGATGGGAAATTTTGTGACACAAGTGCTACTGGAAGATACTCACAAAAAAGTCGTGGTTGGGATATCCAAAAAAACAATGGAGCAATGATAACAAGAAAATGTTTAACTACGAATACTGATGGTGAAGTGTATGTTAAATTTGGTTATGCCGATGATAATAGTCGGTTTTTATCAGTTAAAATCTCGTAAATAAGAGTTACTCCATAATCTCATGCGGAGCTGCTGGACCTTCCCATACACCACTAATCTTATATAACTCGTAATAGATAATCCATTCGTTAACCCAAGGAATCAAATAATGGGCAAAAGCTGTTGATGCATTCCAGCTAAAATCAGCCGGATAGTATAAACAAAGATTACCTGATTTATACATGTGTATATTGGGGTCATACTCAATCTTCGGATTTTTTACAAAGACTTTGGGGGTACTGCCAGGCACATGCTTTATTACAATATAATATGGCTCAATGCTTTCAAGAGGTTGAAGGATGCCTTTACAGGTTAATAAGAGTCCATGTGAGTGGATAGTGCATTTGAGGCAAATAAATTCCTTCTCAACTAATTTCTTTTGAAGGAAGAGCATTTTATAATTATTCCTCCCCATAAAATCTATGTGGTTCGTGTTTAATAACATTATTAGCCATTTCTGACAATTTCCCGGTTGCAGTGGTACCAATTAAGCCAGCATTAATCCCGGTAGCAATTTTTCTCAAGTATTCTGCTTTTGCTCCCTTGTCTGTTCGTGTTATACCGGAATCAGTGATTTCAAAAATAATTGGTTCCGGTGCCTTCTCATTTGGTTCAGATGCCGTATTAAGAAAACCATCGGTAGTAACCTTTTTTAAGTATTGTTGCTTCGCCTGGAAATGTGGTGGATTGTCATCATTATTAACAACTAACTTGCATGAAGCAATAATTCTTCCATCAGACTTTTTGTAATCCAAAATTTTCAGTGAGGACTCTTTTGGAGTTTTGTTCTCTTCCTCGCCGGAATAAGGAACATTATTGAAAAAAGTCCACGAGCAATGATGTGGAGACAACATTATGTCCCACTCCAATTTTTCTTTGTTATTGTTCGTCTCGGATTTTTTAAGAATTTCTGCCCAAATATTATGGTCAGCATCGCCACTAAAAAGAAAAAAACAAGACCAGGATGAATCATTTTGATTTACCTTAAATCGAGCCTGCATTGCAACACTGCTGAAATTCTGGTCCTTTTCAGCAGTAGCAATTACCAAATGCTTTTTAAAAGGTGCATGAATGAAAAACTCAAAGTTGCTGAAAGTTTTTCCATTTATCCTATTCAGGGTCTCTCCTGGAGCACTATTAGGGATATTCAAATATCTTTCATCCCCATCATAGCCAATCATCCTGATTCTGTTGCCGGGATTATCCTTCTCTGATTTATTTTCGTCCCAAAGTTTCTTTCTCCTTTCAGCTTCCTTTTTCAGTCTCTTTGAATCATCATTAGATGCACCATTAAAGACCATAGATGTTACCCATAGTTCGTCCACAATAATCTCTTCGCTTTTACGATTTGATTCTCCATAGGATTCAGGTTCACCATGATAAAAGTGTTTTTCAAAGCCAAGGCAATGGTCTTCATCAGGATGGGTTACAATAAACAAATCAAGATGGAGATTATTACTTTTCTTCTGCAAACTACTTACAAGGTCATCTTTAACCTTAAAAACCTTATTTCCCTCACTGTTTTCTTCACACTCTCTGATTCTACAGTCAATAAGAATAGTGGTATTGTCAATAAGAGTGATAAGCGTAGTATCACCATTATCTACCGGATAAAATTTAATCTGATGTTTGCCCATGCTATGAAATATTATGTTTATTTTTAATAATAATAACCACCAATATTAATTTTTGGTCAGATGACCAGAATTTATTTTTTGCGGTTATATTATATGAGTAATTACAGATGACCAGACGGGAAATCGTTTTAAATAAACTTCAGGCACTTTCATCCGAGGAAGTTAGTGATGCAATTAAGCAGTTGACACATCATATAAGTGCAAGACTTCGCCTGCATTCATTGTTTGACAGGACGAAATCTGGTGCACACGGAGAAAAGAACTTGGGGATGAATGCTATTGACTATTATGTTGGCGAATCTATTAAACGGCTATATGACCCAAAAGGGTGGGATTGGAAATTTGAATCCTATACGCTTTCAGAACAGTTGATAAGGATTGCAAATAAACTTATCTCAGACAAAGTTGCGAACTTCAAGAAAAAACAGCAAAACTTGCCTGTTATAGACGAATGGGATGTAAGTGAAATTCATAACATAAACCAAATTGCTCAAGAAAACATTGAAGGTAATGAGGAAGTTTATTCGAAACTTATTGATTTAGCGTTTGAAGTGTCCAAGGATGATGATGATTTACACTATTTTACCTGTAGATATTTTGAGTCTGCTGATTACCCGTTAATTGCGACTGAAATGAGTCTGCCAATAAACCAAGTTTATGTTCTCCGAAAGAAACTCATAAGGAGATTATCAAACTATAAACCAATTTTAACAGTTTAATTATCAGACTAAATGAGCAAAGTAGAAAATATAGACAAGTACATACTATTGGACAACTTATTTAATGTTTTTCTTGAAATTAAATATCAACCGGAGGACGATGTCGAATTCAAAAAGGAGAACGGTGTTGATATTGAGCCGATAGTTCAGAAAAACGTAAAGTTGTTTCGTCAGTTGAACACTCAGGCAAAAGCTGAGTTAAATAAAGTTAAGCATGACCGGGTCTTAGAATTTCTATCCAAAGTAAAGACTGGTATAGCTTCAGGTATCCAGGAATATAAGAATATTGCTGATGAAATATTATCAGTACCCAGGGTTGCAGAAATGTACAGAAACCTTGAAGAGGTTACTGAGAATGACAAAAATTCGCTTTTGTTGGACTCCAAGCTACTTGACATGTTAAGTGACATTGAAGAGGAATATAACAAGCAGAGTAAGTAATGAGTGGAAAATCTGATGCTGCTGTAATAAAAGTATATGATGAGTGTGGTATTACTGACCCCTTTCAACTCCCTTTAGAGACAATAATCACAAGTAAAAACATTATTATTAAGGAGGAAAAGATTGAGGGAGCAGAAGGCAGAATAGTTATGACCAAAAATTCCGGCATAATTACTTTAAATTCTGACATTGATTTGCCGGGAAAGAAAAGGTTTATACTTGCTCATGAGTTGGGTCATTTCGAAATGCATCGCAATTTAAGTACCGGATTTAATGAAACTGACCAATCCCTGAATCATTGGTATCATAAAAAATTAAATCCTTTAGAGGTTGAGGCAAATGAATTTGCTGCAGAGTTTCTTATGCCGACCGAATTGTTTCAGAATGAATGTAAAGGGAAAATTTTTAATCATAAGGTAATCGCACATCTTGCTAATAGGTTTCAAGTGAGCAAAACTGCAGCTATTCTAAAATTTGTAAAGAAAGACAATGGGAATCATCCAATTTTTGTTGTTTGCTGTCAGGACAATAAGATGAAATGGTTTAAAAAGTCGGACGATTTTTATCACTACTCCCTATTTGAGTCAAATTTACCACCACCACCAGGGTCTGTCTCCCATGAGGTCTTCGAAAAAGGGATAGCCTATTATGGCGAAGAAAGCACACAGCCAATTTGGAAGTCAGATTGGTTTGTTATGAAAGATGACGAACCAGAATCGGCATTTTTTGAGTACTGTCTGTTTGTTAAATCTTTCAACTATATGATAAGTGTAATTTGGGAGAGGTAATAAGGAAAATGTTTATTGAAATGTTCTTAATGCGATACTTTCTTTCTACTCATGCTCGGCTCCGGGCATGATTGTACGGCACTCACCTTTTAGCACGAGGTACGCAGCGAGACATTCCACAAGCAGTGCCGTCTCCTTCTTTTTACTATTGACAATCATGCAAAAATTCACTATACCTGCTTTGTTTAAGCGGGTTTACTGATGACAAAGAATTGGTGTGTTATACCTAACCTTTCTCTTTCTTCAGAAGTTTTTCGCAGTGTGTTTAGAAAATCAGATTTCTTATTCGGAGTAGTAATTTCGTTTATTGTCTCAGTTGGCATAAAAGAAGCTATTCCTTCGATATTGCGTATACGTAGAGTTTCAAAACCATTGTTTTTCATAATTTTTTTAGCATCACCGGGCATGCAACGAAACTGCGGGACATCCATACCCTGAAAGTGCGTATGAGTGATTATTGCTTCCAATCCACCATTGCCAATCGGGAACGGACTAAGAAATACTGTAAATAATAATCCATCTGGCTTTAATATTCTCCTACAGTTTGCCAGAGTCAGATTTCTGTGTTCGTCACTTACCAGATGATAAAGCGGTCCCATAAGTAATATGGCATCTGCCGAGCAATCATCCACCCAATCTAACTGAGTCGCACATGAAACTCTGTTAAAAATAATATTATCGGAATTACATGAATCTTCCATCCGGTCTGAAAATGCTTTGAGCGACCTTGCAGAAAGGTCGATTACCCCGACTCTGCAATTTCGTTGCAATAAATTCTCAGCATATCTCCCCGGACCGGAACCTATATCTATGACTACAGAACTTTTGGGTATATATTCATCCAATAATTCGACAATTAACTGATATTCAGCTTCACGCAATGGTGTTTCATTGAGTCGGTTATATTCTTCTTCGACCCCTGCATCATAAGCTGCTGCTATAGTTTGACGATATGGCATTATTAGTTTGTAAAGTGATTTAACTAATTCAAATAAGGAATAAGCAATGCACGTCCATTAAACGGAATAGCCTGAATATTACCTTCATATATTGTTTTAAGGAAATCTGTATCCCAAGCCTGCATTGATTCATCTGCCCGTATGATTTTTCTGTTTTTCATGAAAAGGAAGTCATCACCATAAAGGAAAGCAAGATTAGGGTCATGCATTACAGCAACAATTGTCATCCCTTCACTTACTAATTGTTTCAGCAGACTTAGAACATGCGACTGATTTGAAATATCCAGATGAGTGGTCGGTTCATCAAGCAGTAAAATTTGCGGATTTTGTGCAAGCAACCGAGCAATCATTACCATTTGCTGTTCTCCCCCGGATAATTCAGTATAATACCGGTTTCTTAAATGCAAGACCCCTGCTTTTCTCATTGCATTAACTGATGCTGTTTTATCGGCTTCCTTCGGCACATATCTGATAAATCCTGCACGTCCGGTAAGTACAACATCTTCGACAGAGAATGGGAATATGGCTTTGTGTTGTTGATTAAGATAACCTGTTAACTTAGACCTGTCAGTGAAGGAGAGACTGTCACTGTCATTGCCTAAAATAGTTATAACTCCTTTATGAGAGACAAGTAGTCCGGCAATTACCTTCAAGAACGTAGATTTGCCACTCCCATTCTGTCCCATGATAAATGTGAGTTTTCCCGGTTTAATGTCAATATTTAAATCGTTGAGTATTACAGAGCCATTATATGAGAAAGAAAGGTTACTTACGGTTATTGCATTGCTTAGTTGTTCCATCCGATATTTGTTTTTTTCATTAAATAAATAAAAAATGGTGCGCCTAATAACATGGTGAAGACTCCAATGGGAATCTCAAAACTTGAAATGGTGCGTGAAAAATCGTCAATGATTAGTAAAAATGTGCCACCAAAAAGAAAATTTAATGGAATAGACTGTTGGTTGTCTGGACCTGTTACCATACGTATCATATGCGGCACCAGAAGACCATAAAGTCCTATAATACCAGCTACCGCTACCGCTGATGATGATGCAAGGGTTGCAGCAATTAGAATAATTATTTTGTCTCTTTCGGGATTAATACCTACTGTTTTTGCTTCGTCATCACCCAATGCCAATACATTTAAACGCCATCGGTAAACAAATATCACAAATACTCCGACTGTAATAGGAATCACTGAGGAACGCAGTTTTTCCCAGTTTGCATTGTGAAGATTTCCCATTGTCCAGTGAACAATGGATTGCAATTTGAAAGGGTCGCTGAAAAACTGTACTATAGTTAAAAGTGCTGTAAAAATGCCCGATACAATGATTCCGGACAATATAAGCGATACTATTGAAACATTCTTGTTTTTTCTGGCAGTAAAATAGCTAAGACTTACTGCCAGTAATCCGAAAATAAAAGCTGAAAGCTGAACCGGGAGAAAAGAATAAGCAAGTGCCAAAGCTGCACCAAAGGCAGCACCGGAAGAGAGTCCGAGTATATAAGAATCGGTTAACGGGTTGCGAAATATTGCCTGTACGCTACATCCTGAAATAGCAAGCGACCCACCGACCAAAAAGGAAAGCAAAATCCTTGGCAATCGTACATCGAAGACAATTGACTTAATAAGGTTCGAATCATCTGAAGTCTTTAAAAATAAGTCCATTATTGCGCCAGGTGTTGCAGTATGTGAAGGACCAATAAAAAGTGAAGCCAGTATTACAGGCAATGGTATAATATAAAATAATATTTGAATTATACGTCTGTTCATTTAATTAGCTTTTCCCCTTTTTCCCCATATAACTTAACAAGCATTTTTTGCTTTTCTGTATCCATATTCAACCCTTCAGTTGATGTGGGATAACACCACTTAGCCAATTGTTTAATTGCATACGGGAATTTAAGTGTCCATAAATCGCACAAAAACACCGAAGGTAATTCGTAGACTTGCTTATACTTAATGGCTTTGATATGTTGTATTTCTGAAAGTTTAACAATATCATCCGGACTTTTTAGAGGGTCGTACCACATTACTATAATGTCCGGATTCCAATCCAAAAGTCTTTCTTTATTGATGACTACGTGTTCCTTTGAAGTCCTGCAACTGTTCTTGGCTCCGGCAAATTCTATTAATTCGTTTACTGTGCTGGTTGTTCCTGCCGTTTCGAGTAAGCCCTGGGTCCACATGAAGTAAATGTTCTTCTTCTCAATTTCGGCAATTTTTATTGTAGAACGCAACTGACTTATTTCATTCCGGCTATAGCTTATAAGTGAATCTGCCCTTTGGCTTTTTCCTGTCATTATGCCAAAGTCATGGATTTCTTTATATATATCATTGACACTCTTCAGAAGGACCCCATAAACCGGAATACCATGCTTTTCAATTGATTCGATAGATTCTGTCTGTGATGCCCAGATAATAACCAAATCAGGTTGAAGTGCTACAATACTTTCGATATTTACGAAATCCCAATTTCCGGGAGCAGGAAGAGTCTTGTTTTTAATTCGTTCGTCCAGTACTGCATATTGAGCAAATGTACTTTTGTTATATACCCCGGAAGAGATACCGATTATCTGATTTTCAGCTTGTAACATATAAATGCCAGACAATGCACTTTCGATAAGACAAATAATACGTTTTGCAGGTTTAGGAAGGGTAATCTCTACTCCCCTGAAATCAGTAACATTTACTGTAGATGAGGACTTCGGAGTATTTGACACACTTTGCCTGCAACTTATAAAAGCTGTTGTATATGAAAATAATAAACAATAACAAATAGTTTTAGTTATTGACATTATACCTTTATTAAAATGAGGTTCTGATTCCAGCCATTAATGAGAATCCCGTGTTACGGAATTGCCACGGCATTTCATATCGGTTATTGGTTATATTGTAGAATTGTCCGAAGCACTCTACTTTGTAACTTTGGGTTTGAGCCAATTTCTGAGATATGTTGACATTTAATAATGCACCCGGTTTGAAAAAATTCCTGCTCGTTTTGTCACTGCTGTCATAATATCCATTATTGTAATTTAAATAAGTACTCACCATCATACCAAAAGGCATACCGAGATTTATTCCTGCATTTGCAACTTGGTCCGGCGCAAATGGGACAGTACCTGCATCCTTGACATTTGTCTTCATGTATGTATAGTTTACAAACCACTGAATATTGGCTGACAGTAATTGTTTGATTTCTGCTTCGAAACCTGCAGAAGTTGTTTTGCCGGCATTAACCGATTGAGTTTGTGAAGGGTTCTGGCTTACAACATTATCGATAATAGCATCACTAACGGAAATACTAAAAGCACGAACTGTAATTTTTATACTGGCTGGCAGGTTTGCATCAATTCCTGCATCTAAACCTAAACCTGCTTCGGGTTTCAAGTCGGGATTCGGTAACTGTCCGTTCCGACCAATAACACCCTTGTCAGAAAGACTTATAGTACCACCTGTAGATTTTAATCCTGGTGTAAGAAAACTATTTCCGGCATTGGCAAAAAAAGATATATCTGTATTGGTCTTATATTTAATGCCTGTGCTCCAAAGAAAACTGTTCCAGTCTTTCGTATTACTTCCGGGAGCACCTCCATCGACAAGTTCAATATTGTTTCTTATGTAATTATATCGTATGCCTCCCCGCCAGATAAAATTTTTTACATGAAGTTCTTCCTGTGCATATATTCCAGTTTGGAAAGCTGTTGATTTATTCCCGAAGGATTTGTAGCCTTTAAGCGGGTCACTCCATGTATAATAATCAGCACCCTGATAATCGCTGCCAATAATGAGAGAATTTTTGTCACCGTGTTTAACCGTTAAAGAAATATCGGCAGGGATGATGTTTTGAACAACTCCGTTGTTAGATTTTAGGGTGTCGATAACACCAAAGTTACTCTCCTGCCATGACCTGTTATATTGTCTTAGTCCCATATGTGCCTGCAAATCCATACGCTCATTTAACTTGATTGAATAACCTGCATTAATAGTACCATAATCATTATCGAACCCCCTGTATACCCTTCCTGCATCCCCGGTATGGAATGTTTTATTCAGAAACAGAGTAAATTTCTGTTTGTCATTTCCTGCGGGATACCACGTTGCCCCACCATAAATTTTGGTTTTTCTGTATTCCGGATTCTTTTGCATGTTTAACCATGAATTATCTGTGCCATAATTTGTATAATCTGAACTTTCGTAAGTTGCCCCGGTGAAATAATTCAGATTTTTAGTGCTGCCCTGATGGTAAAACTGCCCATTTAAAGTGTTATATGAACCATAGGAAGTTGAAACGCTTGTAAGCGGTTTATCAATCTTTTCTTTCAGAATAATATTAATTGTCCCGGCTAAAGGACTCTGATTTCCAGCGAAGTCCTGTGATAGATAATTTGGATATAGTACCGATGCCGGACCTCTTTGTACTTCAATGCGGGAAACTGCTGCTAAATCGAGACTCATTGGGTCAACGAAAGCATCAATTGGCAAGCCTTGTAACATATATGTACTGTATTTCGCTCCTATACCACCATATGTACCCCAGTTTGCATCATTACGTGATAAGGTACTAACTGATGCCCCAGGTGTATACATAATAGCTTCAGCAATATTCCGGTTGCCTATAACTAATTTTGTCAGTTCTTTAACATCAATAATGTCTATCTTCTGGGTAACATTACCTACTGATTGGGGTGATTTTGACCCGGTTACAACAACTTCACTTATCGATATAGTATCTTTTATCGACACCTGTGAGAACATTGGTAAGAGTGAAACTGTCAAAAAAATCGTAATTATTATTCCTTTCTTTTTCATACTGGAACCTAAAACGTGTTACTAAGTGTATATTATGTGTTACTTATATTGTAAAAATAAAACCCAGATGGGTTTCTTAAATATGCTACATTTTTATTAATTCGTGTTACTGCTTCGTTAAAAAAATTTATTCTGCCCGGCTCATTACCAGTTTCCCATGAATTATGCCCCTAATGCCGATTAATTTATCCGACAATTCGGTCAATCTGTTTGCCTGTCCTTTTACTGCAATAATCTCAAGACAACTATCGTGACTAAGATGAAAATGCATTGTGGAGAGTATAACATCAAAATAATCGTGTTGAATATCATTGGATTTTGTAGTAACGTCTCCTTTATGATGGTCATAAAGAATTACAACTGCTCCGGCTACTATTTGATTACAATTCCATTTTTTCTCGACAAGGTTTTTTTCTACTAAATGTCGGATTGCCTGTGAACGATTAGGCATGTTATTCTCAATAACAAAATCATCCAATGCTTCAAGAAGGTCTTTCTCAAGACTAACTCCGAAACGTGCTAAAGGCATTGTGTCATCTTTTTTAAAATTCGTGTCATAAAACTAATAAATTTATTATTAGTAGCAAAACCAAACCTAAATAACACAATTTTTTTATGTTAATGGTAACAGAAGTTAATTCTGAAAATAGTCCACTCCGGATATATTAATGCTGACCCCTGGTTTTAGGTGGAGATTATGGTCGAGTTTAAGTAAACAGATATCATCGAGATACTTTCCAAGTTCTTCCTGAGTTTCAGCAGAGCACCAAATTTTTCCTTCATTGACCACTACTGTCCCTCGTACAATTGAAACTCCCTCAGATGTTATTTCCCGGCAGATTTGTCCAATGAAAGTTCTTTTAAAATCATTGCCAGCTTTGACTAAGAATAATTCGGTAATCTCAAATTCATTCGGTATCTTCTTCTTCTCCATCAATATGTAAATAGTCTGCAAAAATACTGGAAATTCCAGTAAATTAACACATTACAATGAAAAATATTTTGTAGTATGCTGTTTCAGAACGCGAATTCCAATAGGTCGTCAGCAGCTTTTGCTTTGCCATTGCCAACAGGTTGCTTTTTGTTTGCATCACACCCACAATAGTCTTTAATTGCTTTAGCATCCAATCTATCAATAAAATAATTGACATCCACCAGATACCTCGTACAATTCGATTCTGGACATTCTAAGCAAAAGCAGACTTTATATACTCTATGACTATTGATGTCCTGCACAATCAAATGAATATTGCCCTTATAATAGAACAAGTCTACCAGTGTAACTTCAGTCATTTTACTATCGGTCTTAATTGGAATGTCAAAAACGATATAATGTTTCCCTTTAGTCAATATCTTGTCTTTAGCGGCAACGCAGCTTGAATTGACCAAAAAGGAATCTTTACCCACCAAGGTGTAAAGGTTTCGAAGACCCAGAAGAGTGAGGTCTGCTGGAAAATAGTCTTGTAAAGTCATATCAACGTACATTCTCCTTATAAATACATAATGTCCGAGCAAAAGTTGGGGCACTGGGTATCCATGCCCCCCGGACCCCACTCCCAGGGGGCATATTCTGGACCAGGGGTCATACGGGGATGAAATCGAAGTGACAAGAAAAACCTGGAAATAAATAAGAAATGTTTAAAAGTCGGTTTTATAAAAAATTATAGAAAATTATAATCTGAGGCAAAATGCGATTGGCTATTTTTGCCAAAACCTAATTTTTTTTGGATAGAAGTTTTGAATCAGAAAAAAATATGGTCATTCAAGAATATGGAATTTGTTAAGATTTACTTTTTATCTGAGTCCATCTTCATCCATTTTAGGATTTCACTGGCAATATCGTCATCAGTAATTCTAAGATAGTGAGCAGTATCCTTTACGTTTTTATGCCCAAGCAGGATTTGCACATAATTTATTGGCAACCCTCTCTTAAAATATAGCACTGATGCGAATGTTTTTCTTGCCATTTTGCTGGTAATCATATAATTCAACTCTGCCAGTGCACTAATTCTCTTTAAATGCTTTGCAAAGTGATTCAGCGACAAATTCAATGGGAAGTTGAAGCCATTTTTTATTTTATATTGCTTAATAATTTCTTCGCCAATAAAAATATCATCTGATTTAACAGGTATGGCTTTACATAGACTACCATTCTTTGCACGTCTGTACTTTATTGAATTCCCATTGTTGGAGAAAAGCAATTTCGATTTCATAATATCTGCATGATACAATCCTAAACTTACCATGAACAAAAAACAATCAAGGCATTTTATTATATTTTCTTCTTTCATTTTAAATTGTTGTTTCTGGACCGCTATGGGTATCTTACAAGGTTTAGGCTGGCTGATAAGGTTTACTTCTCCACGTTGGAATTTACTTCTTAACGCTATCAATTTACGTACATCTTCCTCTGGTATGGAAATATCATCATCTTCCGGGCATTGATTATCATACTCTTCTGTAAACTTTGACAATTTGTAGCTTGGGTCTACCGGCAGTTGCTTTACCGTTTCAATAAAATTTATAAAACCTTTTAACTTAGTATGTAACTTTGTTTTATAGTTATGTACTCCAGGAATGAACCTGTAATAATTGTCGAGTACAGCACCGCTAATCTGTGATGGGGGTGGCGAAATTTTATTTTTGCATAGGTATTCTTCGAAATACTTAAGTGCGGTCCGATACCCTGAAAGTGTACTTTTACTAAGTCTGCTTTTTGTCCTGTTATTAACCTTCGCTGACTTACTTGCCAGAAATTCGGCAGAGTAATCAAAGATTGAGGCATCACATTTAACGTTCATTGAGACGTATTTGTCGATAAATGTTTCAACATCAACTTTGTTTATGTCGTGGCTCTGAAAATGCCTACCGAGTTCGAATCGGATATTAAATGCAATGTTTTCCAGGTCATCGTACTGCTTGTCACCCAGTCTCTTTCGGATTCTACCTATAAAGTTTGGGTGAGTTACATACAACCTATAATAATTGCCTTCTTGCTGTAATTTTACTTCGAATGGTTTGATTGTTTGCTTGTCCATATTTATATCGTCAATTAGTAAGTAATTACTACATTATACGATAATATTAGTAAATTGTTACACTTTGGGGCAAGTAAATTACTATAAAATTATGATATTGCTGGTCGTATTACTATATATATTAGGTATATGAGTAACTAATGACCATATTGTTATAGTAAAATAGTAACGTATTACTGTCCGCCACCGACCTCTTTTTACACATAAAACCCGCTGATTATCAGCGGGTTTTGTTTTTTGTGATAGTTTATTTGGTGGCAGAATTGTTTTGTAGAATTATTCTTCAAGTGAATTAGATATCTTCTCCTTTAATAGTTATATCACAGCCCACGAGGCGGATTAGTAAAAAACTCTTATGAAGATCCGGTTAATCAAACCATTTTGGTCAACATCCTTAACCACGATACGTAACCTTTCTTTTGATGGTTTGCAAAAAACTCTGTTGTGAACTATCTTAACGTAACCTATTAAAATGTTGCCTTTGTATACTTGTATAGCCTGCTTATCAATTTTATTTTCACTCTCCCTTACCCACTTCAATTCGTCTCCGACTTTTACTGAATCCTGAGAAATTCTTCTTTCGGTAAGACCTGTAATTTCGCTAACGAAACAAAGCTCTTTTATTGGATGAAAATCAGCAAGGAATTCAAAATTGTCGGTCGACAACAATCCCTGGGTATATGCAAGCATATAATATTTATCATCCACCATTGTCATATTCAACTCCCAAAAATCATAGTACCTTCTACGATCGGTTCTTTCAGCCTGAAATAAACGCTGACCAAAGATTTCAATCACGTTATGTTTGTATACCTTTTCGATATCAGGAAAATCCACATAAGGTGCAAATCCATCCTCGGATGCTAAGGCGATGTTATCTCTGATATACTCAAATCGCACTCCTTCAGTAGCATTTCTTTTCAGAACTCCAATGATATGGCGTCTGTGCCCCCTGCCTTTTCGCCATATTAGGTATATATTACTAATTGCTTTCAATCCAGAATTTTAATCAATTCGGTATAACGCAAAGATACCATTTTAATTATTAACTTTTTCCTGTTTTAAGGTAACCTGAACTCCTGCTTGTCAGGTGGTAACTGTTCGTCGATAGCATTTACTAACAGTGATATTTTAGCTTCACTAAACAAAGCTTTTACCCTGAGGATTTCGGGTTTTACAACTTCAGGATATTCCTTTGAGAGATTTCGTATTAATTCAAAATGCGATAACTTCTTCCCCTTCCAATGGATTTCAGAAGTCCCTCTTTTGATATAAGTATGCAGTTGATTTTCATCAGTCAGCATTTGCTCAACTTTTTCTTCAAGCAACTCTCTCCCCAAACAGCTGCCACTGTCATATATAGGAGCAAACTTGTTTGGCATCATACTGTGAAATCTTACTTTAAAAGGAGTTGGCATATTGGGCAGGTTTTCAAAAATCCAACCAGTCAGTTTGAGTAATAACCGATGAAAATATTTGTACGCCTTATTCTTTGCTTCTGTATAATATAACTTTACAGCTTCATTACTGTAAATAATAATACCCCAGTTTTCCTGATGACGATCGCTGTTTCCAATCAGACTGTCAAAGATTATAATCTTTATTATATCATTTATGTAACCCTTGAAATCAAAGGACTTCAATGCATCACAGATAAACTGAAACGTATATTCCTTTTTTGATTCCTTCAATGCAGGTTTATAGGCGTTATTATATCCCGTTAGGTATTGAATCCCTTCTGGCAGGTTTATTTCAATCGGAATTTTGGATTCATTAATGTTCCAGGAATACCAGTCATTTGTATCACTTAAGTATTCAATGCAAAAACTGCTTAGAGATTCATATAAATCCATATTTATCCTGATTAGTTTGTAAATGGTAAAATCTTGAATAACATTAAAGGTATCGGCTATTTCGCATGTCAGTTTTCTTTCCCCTCCACAATCCGAATCTCTTCTTCAGTTAATCCAAATAGTTTATAAACTAATAGGTCAATTTGCTCGTCAAGAAAGTTTATATTAGACTTAAAAGTTGAATGATTTAATGCTAATAATTTCGTTACAAGTTCAATAATTTCCTTTTCAAAAAGAAATCTACCTGGAATAGGTAATTCTTTTATATCATTTGGATTTAATTTCGGGAAAATATCTTTTCCGAAATTTGGTAAAATATACCCACCGTACCAACTAATTAATTTTGAATTGACTATTGCTAAAATATATTTCGCATTCTCGGCAAATTGTTCTTTTGGCTTAAATGGAGAAATACTGTGTCCATAAAAATATTCTTCATTCACTAAACATGCTTGTATTCTTCTATTCTTCCCTGGAATTTCTCTAAATAAAATCCTTTCGCCAATGAAAAAACGTTTTTCCCTAGGTGCTGCTAACTTAACCTGCATTATTCATGCAGTAGTTTGTGAATTAGTCAGGCTAAATAATAATGAATATGATCGTAAAATGATGTATTTAGTTATATTTGCCTTAATCTATTCAACCAGTTTGAAAATCCATTACAAAAGAAATTATTGTAATGATTACAGACTCTACTCATCTAACCAATTTACTCAAGCATTTATTTGCTTTCGATATTTCATACTACAACGTCTCGTTCCTGAACAAATCGCTACAGAAAAGAATCACAGAGACTCATTGTAATTCAGTGGAAGAGTATGGCAGCTTTATGCAGAAAAACAAGGAAGAAGCAAAGGTTTTAATTGATTCACTTCAAATCAGCTACAGCGAATTTTTCCGCAACCCTGTCACTTTTGCTGTATTGGAACGGATAATATTACCATCGTTAATTCTGAAAAAGAAGAACACCAGGCACAAACAGATACGTATCTGGTCTGCTGCATGTGCTGCCGGCCAGGAATCATACAGCCTCGCAATATTATTGGATGAACTTATAGCCACTGACGCAAATAAACTTAACTACAGGATATTTGCTACCGACCAAAGCGAAGAGCTGATCAGGGAAGCGCAAAAGGGAAACTATTCTGCCACTGCATTGAATAATTTGAACTTTAAACGTCTCAACAAATGGTTTTCTATACAAGGTGATACCTATAGCATAAAACCAGAACTTAAAAAGAACATAGATTTCTCAACATTCGATTTGTTCAGTAAGAAATTAAGCAGTCCCCCGACAAGTATCTTTGGAGACTTTGACTTAGTGATATGCGCCAACCTTTTATTTTATTACAAGTCCAAATACCAGAAAAAGATACTCGAAAAAACAGCCTCCTGTTTAGTGAAAGGAGGATATATTATTGTCGGAGAGGCGGAAAGAGATATTTTAATGAAGTATCAATACAAGGAAGTATTTCCACAATCGGGGATATTTCAAAAAATATAAATTATGAACCTGAAAAACCTTAAAATAGCTACACAGCTTAAAATCGGCTTTGCCGCCATGCTGTTTTTTGTAATTGTGCTTGGGATTGTCTCTTATCTTCAATCTGATAAGATCCATCTGCAAACGGAAGATCTATATAACCACCCGCTTGTAGTCAGGAGAACTCTCGGATTGTTAGAAAAGAATATTCTTGGTATACGCATCAATATGAAAGACATGTTTCTCGACACCGATGAAAAAAATACTGCACTTACCCTTCGCCAGATAGAACTATATGATGCTGAGGTTTTTGATTATATTGAAATACTCTACAGCCGGTACCTTGGTCCTCGCTCCGATATTGACTCATTAAAGCAGGAATTTATTGTATGGAAATCAGTCCGGTCTGAATGCATTGGTATGCTGAGAGCAGGAAAAATGGAGGAAGCCTCTGACCAAATAAAATCCGGAGGCATTGTCGGAATACAATCGGGAGTTGTTCTCGCCGCACTTAAAAAAATCGACAATTTTGCCATGAGGAAGGGCGATGAATTATATGCGACTTCTGTAAAATCAAAAACCTTGCTGAACAGCCAATTACTTTTTCTTGTCGTCATTATTATTTTTCTTTCACTCCTTGTTACTAATGTTTTGCTGCGCAGCGTTAACAAACCATTGAACGATATGACCGATGCGATGCACCGTTTTCACGAGGGAGATATGGATTCGCGCAGTTCTTACCACTCGAAAAATGAGTTCGGAATGTTATCCGCTTCGTTCAATTTACTTGCAGAAAAAATTCAGATGACTATACAGTTAATCGAGAATACAGCCGGTCTTTCAGCATTGATGCTCGGAGAGGACGATGCAAGAAAATTTTTCCATCAAACACTTACTGCTCTATCCGAAAAAACCGATTCGCAAATAGCAGCAACCTACCTCTTGAGCGATGACAAAAAGAGTTTCGAACATTTTGAATCAATAGGATTGGAGGAGGGTGCAAAACAATCGTTCGCTGCTGAAAGTTTCGAAGGGGAATTTGGTACTGCGCTTTCTACCAGCAAGGTACAGCACATTAAAAACATTCCCGAAGACACCCGTTTTTCCTTTCATACAGTTAGCGGCAAATTTATACCACACGAAATTATAACCATCCCTATTCATGCCAACAACAGAGTAATTGCGGTTATTTCCCTTGCAAGTTTAAATACATATCGTATACAATCCATTCAATTGATTGATAACATTCTCCCTACGCTCTGTTCCCGCGTAGAAGGAATTTTGGCATACCGCAGGATTAAAGAATTTTCGGAAAAACTTGAACAGCAAAACAGGGAACTTGAGGCTCAGAAAACCGAACTCTCTTCCCAGTCAGCAGAACTGATTGGACAAAACACTGAACTTGAAATGCAAAAAGTCCAATTAGGCGAAGCAAGTAACCTGAAAACCAACTTTTTATCGAATATGAGCCATGAACTTCGTACTCCTTTAAATTCAGTTATAGCACTTTCAGGAGTACTCAACCGCCGTCTTGCCAGGCAGATTCCTGCAGAGGAATACAGCTATATTGAGATAATTGAACGAAACGGCAAACATCTTCTGAATCTTATAAACGATATTCTGGATATTTCACGCATCGAATCAGGACATGAAGAAGTTGAAATTACAAAGTTTAATACAAACAACCTGATTGCCGAACTTGTAACAATGATACGCCCGCAAGCACAAGAGAAAAACATCAAATTACTTCATAAACAAGATAGTTCTGAACTTTTTATAACGAGTGATGCAAATAAATGCCGTCATATATTGCAAAACCTTATCAGCAATGCAGTTAAGTTCACCGAAAAAGGCAAAGTGGAAGTTACTGCCATACTAAGTAAAAAGAATATTTTGATAACTGTAGCCGATACCGGCATTGGAATCGCAGAAAACCATCTGCCCCATATTTTCGATGAATTCCGTCAGGCTGATGGCAGCATGTCCAGAAGATTTGGGGGTACAGGTCTGGGACTGGCTATTGCCAAAAAATATGCCAATCTTCTTGGCGGTACTATTAACGTTAAAAGCACTATTGGAAAAGGTGCGGAGTTTACTCTTTCATTGCCATTGCACTACTCTGCTGAAAACCATATAGCCAGAACTGAATCTAATAGCAGGTACGGCAATTCAATAACAAAAGCATCATACAAACCGGCTTCCCCAGCATCCAATGGAACAATATTGATAGTTGATGACAGTGGGCCATCAATAATACAGATGAAAGACTTTCTCGAAGAGAGTGGTTATAACATTCTTGTTGCCCGTGATGGCGGAGAGGCACTTGCAATTACTGCCCAAACTATTCCTGATGCCATTGTCTTAGACCTGATGATGCCAGGCATAGATGGATTTAGAGTGCTCAAAACCTTGAGGGATAACGAATCCACTGCTCTTGTTCCTGTATTAATACTCACTGCAAAACAAATCACTAAAGAAGAACTGAAATTTCTCAAACGCAACAATATCCATCAACTTATCCAGAAAGGTGATGTAAGCCGTAGCGAACTCCTGCAGGCAGTGGCAAGAATGTTGTCTCCCCAAACAGAAGAGACTCCTAAGCCGCCACGCGGTCTGCAAATCATTGAAGGCAAACCATTGGTGCTGGTTGTTGAAGACAATCCCGACAATATGACCACTGCAAAAGCAATTCTTTCCGAAAATTTTACCGTGTTAGAAGCAACAGATGGCAAAACAGCTATTGAACTGGCTAAGCAATATTTTCCAAATTTGATTCTGATGGATATTGACATTCCCGTTATGAACGGCATCGAAGCATTTAAGGCTATCCGTGGCAATGCCCGATTATTGCATATCCCAATTATTGCTCTAACCGCAAGCGCCATGGTTGCTGACCGTGAAACAATACTGGCATATGGGTTCGATGGGTATATTGTCAAGCCAATTGACGAAACTATATTTTTCAGAGTAATTCATGAAACGTTATATGGAAAGTAAGGAGATAAAAATTCTGGCTATAGACGACAACAAGGATAACCTCATTAGCTTAAAAGCAGTTATAACAGATGAGTTTTCAGATGCAATAACTTTTACTGCTTTAAATGGTACTAAGGGTATTGAACTGGCAGCCCGGGAAAATCCCGATGTAATATTACTTGATATAGTAATGCCCGACATGGATGGATATGAGGTCTGCAAAAAGCTGAAAGAAGATGATTTATTGAGTGATATCCCTGTTGTTTTTATTACTGCAATAAAATTAGACAGAGAAAGTCGTATCCGTGCCCTCGAATGTGGAGCGGAAGGATTCCTTTCTAAACCAATTGACGAAAGCGAACTTGTTGCCCAAATACGTGCCATGGTGAAAATCAGAAACTCCAACATGGATAAGCGCTTTGAAAAGGAACGCCTTGAAGATTTAGTACAGAAACAGACCCGGGAACTAATGTTAGCCTATAAGGAAACACTAAACCTGTTGAATGAGGTAAAGAATGAGAACCTGGAGCGTAAGAAGACTGAGAAGGCATTGAAGATGAGTGAAGAAAGACTCAGAATGGTAGTGGATGCAACGCCTTTCCCAATTGCACTGGTCGATACCGAAGATAATATTATTAATTACTGGAGCCGAAGTGCATTTACTTTATTCGGACATGCTGCACCTACTGCAAATGAATGGTATAAGATAGCCTACCCTGATGATGAATACAGAAAAGAAGTGATTTCCCGATGGACCCCTTTTCTGGAAAAAGCGCGGCTATCCAAAGAACCGGTTAACACCGGGGAGTACAGGGTTACCTGTAGTGATGGCTCGGTATTAATTTGCGAACTTTATGCCACCTTTATTGAGAATAACCTGGTTGTCACTTTCAATAATATTACCGCCCGTAAAAAGGCAGAAGAACATCTTAATGAATCACACCGGATAATTGAAGGTATTATCAATTCTATTCCTGCAAGGGTTTTCTGGAAAGACAAAAATCTCGTATATATTGGTTGTAACACAGCATTTGCAATTGATGCAGGATTTTCAAGTTCAAAGGACATTATAGGGAAAAATGACAATCAGATGGCATGGAGTAATCTTGCAGAATTATACCGTAGAGATGATATGCAGGTTATAACAAGTGGAAAACCAAAATTAAACATTGAAGAATCCTTAACAATTGCCGGAGGAAAAATAATTAACCTGCTTACAAGCAAAACACCGCTAATAGATGACAATGATGATGTTAGTGGTATAATCGGGACATATGTTGACATCACTGAACGCAAAAAGGCAGAGGAAAAGCTCTATCAAAGTTATGTTTTCAGCGAGTCATTACTCAGAACTATTCCATTCGGTATGGATATTGTGGATGAATCAGGAACAGTACTATTCCAGAGTGAACAATTCAAAAACATCTTTGGTGAAGGTGCAATTGGCAAGAAATGCTGGGAATTGTACAGGGATGATAAGAAACAAAGCAGTGATTGTCCATTGCTGAAAGGTATCACTTTAGGTGTAACGGGAACTTATGAATCACACGGTGTTATTGGTGGAAGGATATTTGAAATTAACCACACTGGAATGTTGTATGAGGGAAAGAAGGCATTGCTTGAAATATTTCTCGACATAACAGACAAAAAACGGATTGAATCTGACCTTATTAAAGCCAAAGAGAAGGCCGAAGAAAGCGACCTCCTTAAATCTGCCTTCCTTGCCAATATGAGCCATGAGATTCGGACACCCATGAACGGGATCCTGGGATTTACAGAACTTCTTAAAGAACCCAACTTATCAACTGATGACCAACAGGATTATATTCGAACCATCCAGATTAGTGGTGAACGCATGCTCGATACGATCAATAATATTGTTGATGTTGCGAAAATTGAATCAGGTCTTATAAACGTTGCAATCGATGAAACAAATATTAACAAGAAGATAGAATTCACTTATAAGTTCTTCAAACGGGAAGTTGAAAGAAAAGGTTTGCAGTTTATATTTAAAAACGGTTTGCCCCTAAAGGATTCAGTCATTAGAACTGATAATGAAAAAGTCTACGGAATCCTGACAAACCTTGTAAAAAATGCAATCAAGTTTACAAATGAAGGTTCAATTGAATTCGGATATGTTTTAAAAACGGACAGTGAGGTCGTTGAGCGTAGTCGAAACGCCGAACTGGAATTCTATGTTAAAGATACAGGAGTTGGTATTCCAAAGAATCAGCAGCAAATAATTTTTGAGAGATTCAGGCAAGGCAGTTACGACCTTGATCGCCTGTATGAAGGCAGTGGTTTGGGTTTATCCATTTCGAAATCTTATGTTGAAATGCTTGGAGGAAAAATCTGGGTGGAAAGCGAAGAAAATAAAGGTACAACTTTTTATTTTACTATCCCTTACAATCCTGTGGAGCAGGAAAAAACAAAAATAAACGGGGTTGATTCATCAGAGATTGAAGAAGTTCAGATGAAAAACCTGAAAGTTCTGATAGTCGAAGATGATGAAGTATCGTATTCCCTTCTTAAAAGAACTATCCAGAAAATCAGCAAAGAAGTTTTACATGCAATAACAGGAGTCGAGGCTATTGAGGTTTGTCGAAGTAATCCAGACCTTGATTTGGTTCTTATGGATATCAGGATGCCAATAATGGATGGATGCGAAGCAACCCGCCAAATCCGTCAACTTAACAAAGGAATAATCATCATTGCGCAAACCGCTTATACCTACGCTTGTGACTGTGATATTGCAATGGAAGCAGGATGCAACGACTACATTTCTAAACCAATTAACATGACTTTATTATTTGAGCTAATCAAAAAGCATGTCAATAAATAGTGTCAGGTTTCCGGATGGGTGGTTATGGGCAACAATCACTCCGGATTGAAAGATCGCTTTTAAAAAATCATTCTTTCATTAGATCTGACTCAAAAATAATTATATCGAATTACACCTCCAGAAGCCCTGATCGCCCCGCTGGTTTTGAGATCTACGGATGAATCCCATTCAGATTTTGACCAGCATGTTTTTTTTGTCCACGAAATGGTGTTCTGAAATGAAATACTATTAGTAACTTGATATGCACAGTTTTGGGTGGTTTGCACTAACCTTTGTCCGGCCGGAGAGAGTTTATTTAATGAAAAATGATCAATAGAAAGATATTCCCCATACAAACCAGTCATATACCGGAGTTTTCTGAAAATCCTTAAAAGAGTAAGATGTGTCAGCCGAAAAACATAAGAGTAGGCAAAACTTAATTTCAAACTCATGAAAAAGATCTCTATTCTGATTTTGACAATTCTCGTTATGGTTGTCATGAATGTACAAGCCCAGTTCAAAGCCGGCGCCACCGTCGGATTACAGATTCCTGTAGGTACCTCAATGGAAGGTTATAAAACAGGTTTCGGACTGAATCTTTTCGGCAAATATATGATTAATGAAAACATGGCAGCCGGACTTAATATCGGATTTCTCGGACTTGGAATCGAAACTTCAGGCGATATCGACGACGCCGGCTCACCGAAGAGCAGATTCCTGCCAGTTACAGGGTTGTTCGAATACTATTTCAAGGGTGATAAAGTAAAACCTTACGTTGGCGCCGACCTTGGATTATATAACTACAAGATTTCGTATGATGCAATGGGGCGCAGCTACTCTGATTCCAAATCATATTTCGGATTTGCTCCTGTCGTAGGTGCCATGTATGAGCTGAGCGAAAAAATCTCACTCCTTGGAAACATTAAATTTCATTATGTCGCCACTGACGGGGATGCCGCCACCATGATTGGAATTCACTTTGGCGCTGTTTACAATATCAAATAGTCAGCAAACAATTTTTCTCTGACTGGAACATCATGGATTCTCTAATCCTTTAAGCATATTTTTAACCTGATTAAGAATCCATGATTTTCATAATGCATTACACAAGGTAATCCCCCAAACTCAAATAAAAGCCCCCGGAAGGAATTTCCGGAGGCTTCAACTTATTCAAAGTTTTTTATTCATAAACTTATTGCAAACACAATTCTGTAATTTTTAAGGCTTTATAACTTCAGCTGTAACATCCCCGTTTGCATTCATATGCAACTGAACCATACTGTAAAATCTAAACACCTCTCCGTTGAAAATAACCTTATACGCCATACCTATAAATGTACCTTCCTCAGGCAATTCATCCGGCATAATATTGTTCCACCAGCCATCCTCAACATTATAAGTACAATTGGGAGAATACAATACTTCATTCCAGTAATTGGGTCTGTTAAAAAAATCCCAGATTACTCCCTTCGTGTCGTGTCCTGCATCAATACTTTTTACTGCAATGCCATCTTCATTTATTATATTACACTCCTTTGCAACCCAATGCAGGTTTTCGATTTTGCCTGTTTCTTTTGATAGCTGGATCGTAAAATGATAAATAATAGATCCATTGACAATTCCAATCGGATAGCCCATATCGTAATTATTAAGATTACATGTCGCTTCCGTATGGATGACTTTCTGGGCCCAACTATTACTGCAAGTAAAAGCTGCAATAATGATGATCGAACAAATTAGTTTTAGTGTTTTCATAATCTTAAAGATTCTAGTTAATAAAAAAAGTTTATTGTACCGGAAACAGTAAAAAATTACCTAATGGAATGGTTTTATAATTTATTCAAGCAAGTCCCTCATGAAATACAATTCATTTTAAAATTGACCGAGATTTTCTCAAACAAAGTTCACCTGTTCGCAAATAAAAATCCACCTCATTTGTAACAAAAAGTTGTCAATTTGTAACTAATCAATTGAAATCAATAAATTATCGCTGACCTTTTTATAAGAGGAAGCAGTATGAATCCATTTTGATTTTATATAGGAACATCGATTTTAGATTGTCCCTAATTCCTGGGAGAACTTCTTTTAACAACTCAAATAGTTCAATTTTGAATCAAATTATAATTGGCTTAACTTGCATTTGAAATCATAATTCCGACATTCTGGTTGAAGAAGCTAATTAAAATCCGATCAGATGAAAATATATCGGTTGACCTTGCTTACTGCATTATTGCTTTTAAGTTTTACAAATGAGATTCAGTCTCAATTCCTTCAAACCCGGATCAATGACCCTGAACCGGCTAATGCTTTAATTGGAAAAAGATCAGATAATGACTGGTATAGACATCAGGACTACCTAAACCTTAATAGTTTTTTTCACGGAAGTGAAACTGACAGCAGCAACTTTTTCACACACTACAATTCACAAAAAAACATTCATCTTAATTCAACCTCGACAGGTGCGATAACGCCAGACAGCAGCATTGTCGAATCATGGAACCCGATTACAGAAAAATGGAGCGCTTTGGAAAAACGGGAATATACCTATGATGCCTTTGGAAACGTGACTTTTGAATTACGATCTGTATGGGATACACACAACCACAAGTGGAATGGTTTTGAAAAAAAAGAGTATTCCTGTGATCCCCGTGGGAATGTAATAATGGAAACTGATTACAGCCGGGAACAAACCTCCGGCAAGTGGCTGGGCTTTTTTAAAAAAGAACAGGCTTATGATGCTGAAGGTAACATCTCTCTGTACATCAAATATGACTGGGATATAAACTTAAGCAAATGGATAACCTCACGCAGGGAAGAGTATATCTACTTATCCAGTGGAAATATTAATTCCCTTTTTATCTATGACTGGGATAAGACTGCCGGAAAATGGATTCCGCAGCAAAAAACAAAAGCAACTTATAATTCTGAAGGGAACAGATTGTTTGAAATAGCTTACGATTGGGACAAAATCACAAATCAATGGGTTGGTACATATAAGAGTGAATATAATTATAATTCCAACGGAAAACTGATATTGTACAATACATTCCACTATGAAAAATCCTCCAATAGTTGGATTTATGAAGTTAAGAATGAAACCACCTGGGATACGGAGTAATGGCGCTAACTTAATGTGTTTATTTATATTTTCGATATTTTCCCTGTTTTGTGCGCCTGACATATTTTCTATTTGGCTTCCTGTTTTGTAGCATCTGTTTTAGTATCAATTGCTTCATTTCTTCTACGACCAGTGGA
>CAIMVD010000194.1 GCA_903844815.1 uncultured Bacteroidota bacterium
TCCACTGGTCGTAGAAGAAATGAAGCAATTGATACTAAAACAGATGCTACAAAACAGGAAGCCAAATAGAAAATATGTCAGGCGCACAAAACAGGGAAAATATCGAAAATATAAATAAACACATTAAGTTAGCGCCATTACCTTCAAAGAGGGTGAATTTACTTACTTCTCAAAAAACAACGGACTGCAGAATCAATATGTAATATATCGCCAGAAGGATAAAGGGGAACCCGAGGTCTTTCTCGATCCAAACACCTTTTCGGCTGACGGTACAACCTCCCTGGGTGAACTGGAATTCAGCCGTGATGGCAGCAAGGTTGCCTATTCAGTTTCTGAAGGAGGCTCCGACTGGCGAAAAGTCATTATTATGGACGCATTAACAAAAGAGATTATCGGAGACACACTTAAGGACATCAAATTCAGCGCACTGTCGTGGAAAGAAAATGAAGGCTTTTATTATTCAAGTTACGACAAACCTAAAGGCAGCGGGCTTTCGGCAAAAACTGACCACCACAAACTATATTTTCACAAACTGGGTACCAGTCAGGCTGACGACAGAATTGAATTCGGGGCAGAGATTACCCGCAGGTATGTCGGAGGAGGAGTCACTGAAGACGGAAGGTATCTTGTTGTATCTGCATCAATATCAACTACAGGAAATGAACTGTATATCAAAGACCTCAGCAAGCCTGACAGTAAATTCAAAACAATTGCCGGCAACTTCGACAATAACCATTATGTTATCGATAATGAAGGTTCAAAGCTTTTTATAGTTACAAACCTCAACGCCCCTAACACCAAAATAATAACAGTGGATGCCGGGAACCCGGGTATTGAGAACTGGACCGATTTCATCCCTGAAACTGAGAATGTACTTGAACCTTCTACCGGGGCAGGATACATTTTTGCAAATTATATGACCGATGCAGTATCAAATGTCAGGCAATTTGACCTGACCGGAAAAATGATTCGCGAGATTAATCTCCCCGGAAAAGGAAATGCCTCCGGTTTCAGTTCAAAAAAGGAAGACCGGGAAGTTTACTTCTCATTTATGAACTATATCACACCTACCACAATTTACAGGCTTGATCCTGTTTCAGGCAGTACCGAAGTCTTCAAAAAACCTGACGTTGCATTTAACGGGGATGATTATGAATCGGTGCAACAGTTTTACACATCAAAGGACGGAACACGTATCCCAATCATTGTAACATATAAAAAGGGCACTCAGCTTAACGGCAAAAATCCAACTATACTTTACGGTTACGGAGGGTTTGGGGTAAGTGAAACTCCGGCTTTCAGTATATCAATTGCCCTTTGGCTTGAAATGGGAGGCGTTTACGCTGTCCCGAATATCAGGGGAGGTGGTGAATATGGTGAAAAATGGCACATTGCAGGTACAAAGATGAATAAACAGAATGTCTTTGACGATTTTATCTCTGCCGCTGAATACCTTATCGAACAGAAATATACTTCAACTCCCTATCTTGCCGTAAGAGGCGGATCTAACGGAGGTTTGCTTATCGGTGCTGTAATGACCCAGAGACCCGACCTGTTCGGAGTTGCACTTCCCGCGGTTGGGGTAATGGATATGCTTCGTTATCATAAATTCACTGCAGGCGCAGGCTGGGCGTATGATTTCGGAACCTCCGAAGAAAGCAGGGAGATGTTTGAATATATTAAAAAGTATTCACCCGTAAATAATGTCAGGGCCGGGACAGAATATCCTGCTACCCTGGTAACTACAGGAGACCACGACGACAGGGTGGTTCCATCACATTCGTTCAAATTTGTGGCTGAACTTCAGGCAAAACAGGCAGGTAGTAATCCTGTTCTTATCAGGATAGAGACAATGGCCGGCCACGGAGCAGGAACACCTGTCAGCAAAACTATCGAACAGTATGCTGATATTTATGGCTTTACGTTATGGAACATGGGAATTAAGAGCCTGAAATAAAACCTGATATGAAAACCATAATACTAACTGCCGCATACATAATTGCTGGTTTGGCCTTTATAATCTCTGATTATTATTCGTCGATCATTCCTCCCTTAGTTCTGAAAGCTCTTCTAATTCCGGTGCTGATGGGTGTTTTGCTTGTTAATGTGAGGTTTCCCGAAAACAAAATGCACAAACTTATGCTTGCAGGATTGTTCTTTTCATGGGCAGGGGATATTATCCTCGGGATTCCCGGATCAAATCCGGGCTTCTTTATTGCCGGGCTGGCTAGCTTCCTTATTGCTCACCTTATGTATCTTACAGTATTCGTCATAACTCCAGGGGAAAATGCTATATCCCGCCGCAGTCCATATCAGTTGTTTCCGGTGATCGTTGCAGGCATTGCTCTTGTGGCATACCTTTATAAAGATCTGGACGGAATGCGTTTTCCTGTCATAATGTATGCAACTGTAATACTAACAATGCTTGCCGGTGCAATAAACCGCAGGATGAAAGTAAACACAACAAGTTTCTGGATGGTTCTTGCAGGAGCAATCCTTTTCATAATTTCCGATTCAACAATAGCCGTAAACAAATTCAGCCATCCGTTCCCATCTTCAGGAATTGTGATAATGGTTACTTATATAACCGCTCAGTATCTGATTATTACGGGGTATATAAGGCAATTCAAATCATAAGGATAACTTCCTTAGTGTCCTTTGTGTTTAATTGCTTTTTTTAACTGTCTTCCAAATTCGAAGAGCGACTCATTATTTGGAAAATCCTTATGTGAGGCAGGGGGCAGATTAATAATTTCCCTGAACTCATCTGGTGTCCATCCCAGTTTTTTGGCTACATATTCAAGATCATAGTTTATTTCCTTTTCGGAGTACAGACTCTGATTCATTTCAACCAGGGCCTCATCACGGGTCATTTGTCCTGACATGATAAGGCTCGAAAGATGAGCACGTCGTTTGTCGTACCCGAACTTCACGGGAAGATAATAGCTCTGGAAGAACTTTGTAAATCTCGATTCGAAATGCTTGCCACCATAGTATTGCCACCCCAGCTCATTCTTCATGATTTCGATTGCAGCTTCCTTTCTGTAATCGATAAAATTAAGAGGATTAATAATGTTCATCCTCTTAATAAATGTATACCAGATATACCGCTTGAAAAAATTAACATGCGGATAGTCCTTAAGCTTAATCTCGCCAAACCTCCTATGAATGGATTTCAGATGCCTGTAATCCATCGCCTGGAAACCCCACGACTGTGGTAAGATACTCTCAGTGGCGAAGTTGTAACCGTTAAGTACCCAGGTAATATTGTTTTCCCCGGCAAAATTATAAAGAGCAGCAAAAATTGCATGATCCTGCGGGATATCCTGGTCAGGAATACTGGCTTTAAAGAATGAACGTTGCAAATCCTTCATCTCCTCCCAGTTAACAACGAAAGTATGAAGTTCAATATTCAGCTTTTTTACCACATTTTCTACATTCCTTACTGCCTGTTCTGAATTCCAGCCGCAATCGATATGAACAACCAGGGGACGGAGCCCTCTGTTGACGGCCAGGTAAGCAAGGTATGAGCTGTCGACTCCTCCGCTTAATCCGAGAATACAGTCAAATTCTTTATTTCTTCCCTCATTCTTTATTCTTTCAAAGAGAGTATCGAGAACCTTGCTGCCGTTCTCATCAGGAAACCAGGTCTTTTTACCAAGCTCGATTGCAGAATTGCAATGGTTGCAGTTCCCCACGGAGTCAAAACTGATCTCCGGATCGGTGGTATCCATTATGCACCGGTTACAGATCCGGTAATTGTTATTTATCATTATCATCAATCGAATAATTGTGTGATTTCCAAATAGGAAGGATAAGTGATCAAAACGGCTCTTCGTTTGCCATGGAAGACAAAAAAGCTCCCGGCGGCCACTGCCGAAGCGCCACCATCCCTGAAAGCAGTTCCGAAATCGCTCATCTTCCCCGCTCCTCCGCAGGCTATGACTGGCACCCTTACAGCCCCTGAAACACCCTTAACAAGATCCAGATCGTATCCGGCCATTGTACCATCCCTGTCAATCGAATTTACAAGGATCTCCCCAACGCCCTTATCTTCCATTTCCCTGGCATAGTCAACAGGGTTTTTCCCGGTACTCAGGGTGCCCCCCTTTATATAAACAATATTGCCCCTGAGGAATTCCCTTTTTACATCGATGGAGACTGCTATGGTTGAACTTCCGAACCGGCTTACAGCTTCTGCTATCAGGCCCTTTGCCGTGAAAGCGGCGGAATTAATTATTATTTTTTCTGCACCTGACTTAATTATCCTTTCTATCTGAATCAGGGAACTGATGCCTCCTCCATAAGCGAAAGGCATAAAACATTCACTTGCAATATCCTGGATCAGAACGTAGGGGGGATCTTTTTTCTGAATTGTAGCGTCAATATCAAGGAAAAAAAGCTCATCGACTTCTTTTTCATTAAAAATCCGGACAGTATTTATCGGGTCACCAACATAGGTTGAATCCCTGAACCTGACAGTCTTTACAAGTCCCCTGTTCCTCAGAAGCAGAGTTGGTATTATCCTCTTTATCTTCATATCAGCAATGTTCCACAAAATTCTTAAGGAGCTTCATGCCAAATTTATGGCTCTTCTCCGGATGGAACTGAACGCCCATAATATTTCCCTTTTCAACGGAGCAAGTGAATTCATTCTCATATCTTGTAGAAGTCAGAATATCAGCATCGTCATCCGCCTCAAAATAATAGGAATGTACGAAATAGAACCTTGCGTCGGGATACATTTCAGAAAAGAGCCTTCCCTGCCTGTGCTGAGTGACAAAATTCCATCCCATGTGTGGTATCTTGTACTCAGCAGTATCAGCGAAAACGAACCGCTTATTTCGTCCCTTTATCCAGCCGAGTCCGGGTAGTGTTCCCTCTTCGCTTCCTTCTCCAAACAGCTGCATGCCAAGGCAGATACCCAGTACGGGGATCTTTTCTCCAAGCACTCTCTCGTTCAGGATCTCAATAAGGCCAAGGGATGAAAGATTCTGCATTCCGGTATCAAATGCTCCTACCCCTGGCAGAATGAGCTTGGAAGCACAGGCTATCACTTCCCTGTCGGATGTGACAACTGTTTCTTCTCCTATTCGTTTTAAAATATTCTGAATGGAGCCAAGGTTACCGGTTTTGTAGTCAACAATAGTAATCATCGAAACAGGTTTCTTACCTGTGGCCTTCAGTTTATGATGGAGCTAATTTTAAACACAAAGGGCACAAAGGGTTACGTTAAGGACACAAAGGGGTAACAACCGGCTTTAAGTGACCTGACGGTAAAAATAGCTTTTTTTCGGATCAAAATTGTCAGTCGACTGATTCCCCGGAAATTATATTCCGGTATTTATTATACAAAAATGAGATTATCAAAAGAAGAACTCCGAGAGTCACAAAAACTATTGTCTTCGAAATGGTATTTAGATATGAAAGGTCGTAAAAGAACAGTTTGAGGAGGGTTGCGCTGAAAAGAACAAAGGCGCATATCCTGAGATGCATCTTCTTCTTCCATATACCTGCTGCAATTAATACCAGGGAATAAACACCCCATAAAATACTCAGAACCAGTTTATATGACCCGGGGTACTTCATCAGGGCCATTAAAGAGATCAATTCACTGCTGATTACCCATACGAGTGCTGCAACAAGCAGAATATCAAATGCGATAAGGAGATCAATCCTTAAAGGCTTAAGGAATTCCTGCCTGACGTATCTTCCGGTTGACAGAAGCATAATTCCTGCGAAAACAAACGAAATATACCTGATTCCGATATTAAAAGAGGTATGAGTGTAATAATTTGAAAGCGTGTTTTCAAGCAGGCTGTCGCGAAGCTCACTCAGGACAAATAGTCCCTGTGTGAGGAAAAATAAAATAACTATTCCATTTAATATCAGGTTAATCACCCCGAGGCTTCTGTTGCGCAGTATCCTTATGTTAAAAAGGGAAAGCAGCGAAAAGAACAGTAAAGAATAATTCAGAATCCATATTATCTTAAAATTATTAATATCCTCATTCCAGATTTTCTCAGGAATCAGTTGTCCGTTTTTGCTTATCTCAATCATTGAAGAATTATACAACTGGTCCCAATAAGTCGCAATTTCGTATCTGAACAAATAATAAAGTGTCAAAAGAAAAACTGCTGCAATTGAATATGATATGATTTTCTGAAGTTCATCACCCGATCTGAAAGGCGTCGGGTAATCTGATCCTTCAATAAAACTGATGAATCCGAAGAAGGCAACAGTCAGCAATGACGAGAGGAATTTTGCGTTAAGCAGAGGTAATATCGTTTCCGTTTTTATACCGGAATTAATAATGGACGATAAAGGAGAAAGATCGTGGATGAAACTGAAAAATGCCAGGTAGATAAAGAAATACGAAAGAATTTCATAGAAACCGACTCTCTTTGTACGTCCAATCCAGAATAGTACCGCGGCCTCACCTGCCCATAACAGGGTAACCCAGCTGCCGTTCAGCTGAACCGGTATTGAGATGGCAATGAATGTAAGCGCAAGTCCCGATACGAGGTAGAATAAGTTCCTGTCGGCAAGCTGCCTGCGGTAAATTATCATACTTACAGCGAAATGAAGGATGGCATTGGAAAAAGTAAAAACACCCGTGTACCGTTCCCAGCCATCGGGAGAATTAATAATCCTGTATCCTATTCCATAAAAAATAAAGGAGTTTAAAAGCATAAGTACAACATCGTACACATCGAATTTTTCCTTTTTAAGCAGTTTGAAAGCAAGAAAAATAACATAGAAAGTTGTAAAGAATAATGAAAGAAAAACAACCGAAACAACCAGGTTTTCATCAGGCTTAAATTTCGGACCAAACCACATCAGGAACATCATCCAGGTGATTATAAATGAGGTATACCAGAGCGGTTTCCAGTATTTTTTGAATGAGATTACAAGTATGCCGATGTTAATAATGGAGGTATATGTGAAAAGCACAGTGACATTATCGCTTCCTTTGCTAAGTATAAATGGAACTGCGTAAGCACCAACAAGACCAATATGTGCGATGACCTGCCTGTCGTACCCGATTGCAGCAGCCACAGTGAACCCGGTGAAGAGGACCATGATTCCAAATGCAGGAACCTGCCCTATCAGACCGTAAAAACTGAAAGCTGCATAGGTCATGAAATACATTATTGACATTGAGCCGCTCAGCAACACCGCACTAAAATTTATATAGCCCTTTTTAAGCCTAAGGGCGAAACCGAGCATAACCATTCCAAAAAGGTAACCTGAAATTATCCGCCATAACGGACTAATAAGCTGATGATCTATTGCGTATTTTGCTCCAATGGCAACACCAATGACTGTAATAACTATACCTATTTTGTTTATCAGGTTCTCACCGATGAATTTCTCAATACCTGATGAAGCACCAGGCTGGTTCTGAGGTTCTGGTTCAATCCTCTTGTAAGGTTTTTTCGGCTGGACTTCATTATCAGGAGAAGATACCGGCGTCTTTATTTCCTCAACACTTTCACCGATAAAAGAAGGAACCTTTTCTTCCGACCGGAGCACCTCAGTTATTTCAGTTTTCGTTGCCGACCCGGTTCTTGTTCTGTATACCTCCTCGCGCAATTTGGTGATCTCTTCCGAAAGAATTTCCTGCCTGTTCATCAGATTGTCAAGCTGGAGAATCAGATGATCGGTCTTATCATTGTTTTCCGACATATCAGAGGTATTAGCCGTACTCAATTTGCTTTTTCTATTTCATGAACCAGAAGGAACTTCAGTTCGACGCTTGCCCCACCTTCAGGCCTGTTCCTGAGTTCTATCTTTCCGGTATGGGTATCCATTATTAGTTTTGCCAGTGGCAATCCGATTCCCGTAGTATTGTCCTGGCTGTTGTTCCCCCTGGAAAAGAGGTCAAAGCCGCTTTTGAGGATCTTTTCAGGAATTCCCTTGCCGTTATCTGTGATTGTAATCCAGAGATATTCCCCCTCGGGTCGGGTATTGATTTCAATTGTACCTTCTGCAGGTGAATAAGTTACTGCATTGTCGATTACATTTGAAAGACATTTTCTGATTAGTTCAGCATCGCCAGGGATTGTTTCAGGAGCAGAACTTGTCACCACAGACACTCTTAGCGCTTTTTTACTGATTATTTCCCTGAATGAAGATAAGACGTCAGAGATAGTGTTCGCGATATGAACAGGAATATTCCTTACAATATAGGGTTTAGTCTTTAGGGTAGTTATCAGTATTGCATTAGTCGAGAAGTTCTCAAGTCGCTTAACGGAGAAATCAAGTACTTCGAGCAAATCGCTTAATTCAGTTGGGTTCAGGGGATCCTTAAGCAATTCTACAGGCCCGCATATTCCGTTAAGTGGTGTACGGATCTCGTGACTGATGAGGCTGAGGAACTCCGATTTTGCATCATCCAGTTCAGTAAGCTTCTGATTCATCCCCTCAAGCTTTTCGTTGGCGGTTTTAAGCTCCTTTGTTCTTTCGTCAACCTTTTCTTCGAGGTATTTGTTAACCTTTTCAAGTTTTTCGAGAGACTCTTTGAGGCTTAAGTGGGTTTTTACCCTTACTATAAGCTCCCTGCTGTCGAAAGGTTTAGTAACATAGTCAGCAGCTCCCATTTCAAATCCCTTTAGTATGCTCTCCCTGTCGGAGTCGGCGGAAAGGAAGATTACCGGCATCCTGTTGAATTTTTCATCTGCCCTGATTTTCTGGCAAACCTCAAATCCATCCATCTCCGGCATATTAATATCTAAAAGTACCAGGTCGAAATGCTGCAGACCCAGCCATTCAAGAGCTGCTTTTCCGTTGGTAGCGAATTCAATATCATAGTTTTTTTCTCTCAGAAGACTGCCAAGAACCTGGAGGTTCTGAGGATTATCATCAACTATAAGAATGACGGGATTCTTAAAAGTCGACTGAATTGCATTATCAAAGCTCATAACATTAATTTTTTAGACCTTCAATTTTTTCCTTGTACTGTTTTAGCAGCCGAAGCATGCCTTCGATATTGAAAGAATCGGCCGCATCTGCGATATCCTTACCATACTGCCTGATAATCATGCAGGTATGTTTTTCACCGAGGCTTATAAGATCTTTCCCGAAGACCTTAACTTCCCCTAATGGCTGACGCACTTTGAAAGATTCACATCTTTTCAGATAGTCACCTTCAAGTATTATCATCATTTCCTCATAACCACTTATCTTTTCTGCCGAGGCACCAATTGCCATGTCCGATTCTTCAAAAGGTTTTTCGATCGAGTGATTGGGAAGAATCTTCATAATTGCTGAGTAAAGTTCTGATACCGAAACAGGTTTTATCAGAAGCTCTTCAAACTCACAGGAATGAATTCTCTCTTTCTCATCCTTCATAACCGAAGCAGAATAAGCAATTACCGGAATATGACTTAAATTTCCTGTATTCTTAATCCTGGACAACAGTTCAAAACCATCCATGCCGGGCATTCTGATATCGGTAATAACCAGGTCTGCCTTATTGTTCTCCAAAACCTCAAGAGCCGAGATCCCGTTTACTGCCTCAAGTATAGTCAGATCTGTCAGCCTGAGAGCATCTTTAAGGTATCTGCGGTTATCAACAATATCGTCGACGATGAGAACAGTTGCCTGTTCAAATTTAACATTCTCCGGGTTAATTTCAATCCTGTTATTCATTTTTTCGAAACTTCTCAGGAAGTTCAAATCCGGAAGCCTTACTGTAAAAGTACTCCCTTCATCGGGTTTTGACCTGACTGTGATGGTTCCGTTCATCAGTTGCACAAGTCTGTGTGTAATAGCAAGACCAAGCCCGGTACCTCCCTGATTATCCTTACTCTTAACCTGTATAAAGGAGTCGAAAATATCTTTCTGGAACTCTTCGGGTATACCTATCCCTGTATCGGATATTTCAATAACAAGGTCAATCAGCTCCTCCTGTTTGTTGTTTTTATATTTCTGCATTCTTGGGTTTTCGCATCTCACCCTGATTGCTATGCCTCCCTTCTGTGTGAACTTCACCGAATTACCCGTGATGTTCAGGATTATCTGACGAAGTCTTGGCCCGTCAGTATAGAGATAGGCAGGAGTGCTGGAAGTAATTTCAGTCTCGAATTTTATTCCCTTCTCAGAGGTTTTGAACGCAAATATTCTCGCAAATTCTTTAAAGAATGTTTCAGTTTCCAAATAGTCGAAATCAAGCTCGAGTCTTCCCGCCTCAATCTTTGACAGGTCAAGGATATCGTTAATAAGTGTAAGAAGCGATCTTCCGCTTGTTTTGATAGAATTCAGAAAATCCTTTTGAGTCGCGTCCCTTACAAGTGAACTGAGCAATTCAGAATAACCAAGAATAGCATTCATTGGGGTTCTTATCTCATGACTCATGTTGGCAAGGAATTCGCTCTTTGCCCTGTTAGCATCTAAAGCTTCCTGCCTTGCCTGCCTCAACTGTTCCTCGGCAAGCTTCCTCTCGGTAATATCGATGGCAACAGTAAGCATGCATCGTTTTTCACCTATAAATATTGTATCGCCCGACAACAATACAGTTTTGATGGTGCCGTCGTGTGTCCGGATCTGGATCTCCTTTCTGCGAACAGAAACGTTATTGCTGAGGCTGGTGATTATTTCCTGTCTCTGACCGGGATCAACAAAAAGTCCGAAAGAACTGCTTGTTCTTCCAATTAGTTGTTCGCGGGAATATCCGGTAATTTCAGAGAATGTATTATTAACGTCAACATATTTGCCATCAGAAAAATCAGTTATAGCCATCAGTGCAGAGCCAGTATGGAAGGCAGTGGAAAACTTCTGCTCTGACAGCTGGATTTGAGAGATGTCCTTGCTCACCCCAAAAAGAGCATCTTTGCCATCCCAGTAACCGGCTTTTACCCTTGTTTCTACCAGAATACTAGTCCCGTCTTTTGTTACTATAGGAACCGGGCAATAAGTCGCCTTTCCTGACAGCATCTCCCCAACAACCCGGCCAGCTTCCTCCCTCCTTTTTTCAGGATGAACCATTAGAATGGATTTGTTTTCAAGCTCTCCGGGAGAGTACCCAAGGCGGTTAGTTACTGTATCATTTACATGAATAATATTCCCCTCACTATCAAGCACCCAGAGGAAATCATCAATTGTATTGAAAAAAATCCTGAAGTTCTGGCGTGTCTGCTCGAGTAGGATCTCAGAGTGAACATTGTTTATCAGGCTGGTAATCATGCTGATCCATAATTTGAGAATATTAACCTCAGCTTCATTATCATTTTTCTTTTCACTGTCGGAAGTGAGCCCTACGAAACTGACAAGCTTGTTATCGGCTATCATCGGGATTACCAGGAGTGTCTTTATGCCAAACGACCGTAGCATTTCCTTTTCAGCCTGCCTTGAGGAAGGCAGTTCTTCTGTATTCGGAATTATTATACTCTCCTTATTTTTCAACGTGTTCCACCACAATGGTAATATCGAAACCTTCTTGTGTTCTTCCTCACTGATGAGTGATTTTATTCCCTCTCTGCACCATTCATAGGTATTAGAAGTCGTATCTGACTTCTCATCTATTTCAAAGATAAAGGCTCTGTCGGCGTTGAGGAATTTCCCTATCTTCTCAAGTGCCAGATTAATTGCATTATTAACATCACTGGCGGGGATTCCGGTTAATTTTGCTGATAGCTGAAGCAGTTCAAATAAAAAGTCCTCTATTCTTTTTCGTTCTGTAATATCGCGAGCCGCGGCATAAATCCTGTCACCAACAGGAGTACTTCTCCATTCTATAAAACGATATGAACCGTCTTGTGTCCTGTATCGGTTTGTAAAATTGAATACCGGATTCTGGGCACTGAGGCTTGCCAATGCATCAACCGTAGGCTGAAAATCATCGGGATGAATAAAATCAAGAAATTTCACATTTTGGAGCGCTTCGGCTGAATAACCAAGAATTTTCTCCCAGGACCGGTTCACTTTAATGAAGTTGCCATCCGTGTCTGCAATGCAGAGTAAGTCGAGTGCTACCTCGAAGAAATTCTCAAGCTCTGCCGATTTTTCCTTAAGCTGCGCAGTCCTCTCTAAAATCCTTCTTTCAAGATTGGCATTTAAATCGCGGATCTCCTTATCCTTCATGTAATCACCGGTAATATCAATAAGAACCCCGCTGATAGTTTCAAGCTGATCATCAACATACTGAGGAACGATACTCTCCCTAAACCACCTGATATTTTTTCCGGGAAATATCATCCGGAAATCAATACTCATACCAAGTTTTTCCTTATTAATTCTCTCATAATGTTTCTCAACGAGATCAACGTCGTCAGGATGAACCATTTTCATAAAGAATTCATGCCCCATTGGCCTGACTGAAGGGTCAATGCCAAGGATTGAATAAAGGTTTTTGGACCATAAGCTGTTACCAGTTTTGAAATCATACTCCCAGCTGCCCATTTTTACAATTTCCTGGGCGTAATTGAGTTTACCTTCACTTTTAATAAGCGCTACTTCTGCCTGTTTGATATTTGTAATATCCATTGCACTTGCGGAGAGAAATAATGGTTCATTCTTTTCGTTGCAGACCAATGTCCCATTCATAAGTGTCGGGAAGACAGATCCGTCTCTTCTGACATGCCACACCTCCTCGGCTGTCATCTTTCCACCTGCAAGCAGTTTACCAATCAGGTGGCCAACATTTGAAAACTGTTCATCGGTATGAAAAATCCTGATGTTTTTCCCAATGAGTTCCCGTGCTTCATAGCCGTGCATGACTGCAAAGGCTTCGTTCAGATAAAGGAAATCTCCATGAAGGCTGGTGATGGCAGCTCCATAACCTGCTTCTTCAATTATTGTCCTGAATTTTCTTATTTCATCCCCGGCAAGTTTTCGCGCAGTAATATCGCTGTCGGCGCCCCGGTAACCTGTAATTTCCTGCTTTTCATTAAGAATGGGAGTGGCATTTGTTGATACCCATATCAGGTTATTATCCGGGGTCAGAATAGGATTGTCAAAATTTACCAGATCCGTGCCTTGGGCAAAAGCCTTCAATCCTGTCTCTTTAAACCTTTCCCTCACATCTTCGGGGTGAAGATCGTAGAAGTACTTTTTGCCAATTAATTCTTCGGCGGAGTATCCATATACTTTTTCTGCAATTTCACTTACATAGGTATAAAGCCCCTGCATATCAATTTCCCAAATAACTGTATGGCTGTGCTCAGCAATCTGACGGTGCCGTTTCTCACTGATTAAAAGTTCTTCCTGTATCCGCTTTATTTCAGTTATATCTTTCCAGGTTACAAACAGGGCAGGCTTTCCTCCGTATTCTATAGCTGCAGCATTCACAAGGGCAAGGAAATCAACTCCATCTAACTTTCTGTGCATCCATTCGAATGAAATACTTCCCTTTTCAAAGGCTTCCTTTATCCTGTCAGCGGCAACATCCGAAGATCTCCTTCCATCAGGCTGGAAGTCGGGTGACAGAATTTCAGGTCCCCTTCCTACTATCAGGGAACGGTCGCCATTTGCCAGGATCTCAGTTGCCTTGTTGCATTCAATTATAATTCCGTCACGTATTATAAGGTAAGCATCCGGGGAGTTCTGAAACAAGGCCCTGTATTTTTGCTCGCTCTGCGAAACTAATACTTCTGCAACCTTCGAATCGGTAATATTCGTAGAATACATAAGTGCAGCATAAGGCTTCCCTGATTCATTCCTTACAGGCTGGACACTGGTCCTGAACCATTTGTCCTCACCGGCAATATTAGCCATTGCTTCGATGACCATTCCTGAATTAGTGGTAAGAACCTTTTTAATATTTGACATTACTTCTTCAGCGAGCTCAGGTGAAAAGAGGTTATGAACCTTCATACCCTTCATTTCTTCAGGAGCCATCCCATAAGGAGCTGATGCAATTGCATTCAAAAAAAGATAGTACCCTTCATGATCAACCATAGTTATTGCCGCATCAGAGCTGTCGATAAGGCTCCTGTACTTCTCCTCACTTGAACGAAGAGAATCTTCAGCCTGCTGAAGGTGACTTATATGCTCCTGAAAATTACCCTTTAAGGAATCAAGCTCCTTCCTGAGAACTTCCAGCTCAGTTATCAGCTCTTCCCTTGACTTATCGTGGTAATCCATTATCTTTAGAATTTAGAAGTTTCAATCATACTGATTATCGTTCAATACCAGCCCCGCTTTAACCGATTCTACTTTATCCGTATAATTCCGAATCAGTTTTAGCATTACATCGATATTAAAATTATCAGCTGCAGACTCAAGTTCCTTACCATAACTGGCAATAAAATGGCAGTTATGCTGTTTGCCAAGATCAGCAAGGTTTTTACCGAAATCCCTTACCTCTCCTATCGGCTGACGCAACTCAAATGACATGCATTTAGTATAGAATTCTCCTTCAAGAGCCCTGATAAGACCATCGGCATCCCTTAAGTCTTCATTAAATACCACTTCATCATTTGTATTTAATGGCAAATCCGCAGACTCCGTACTGAAAGCCACATTCTTCATATGGCTATCATTGCTTTTCTGATATTCAACATCAGGGATCCTGACAGTGAATTTACTTCCTTTTTCCGGTATTGATTCAACAGAAATTGTTCCTTTCATCAGCTTTACAAGCCGTTGGGTTATAGCAAGTCCTAATCCGGTACCGCCCTGATTAAGCCGGTTCCGGACCTGTACAAAAGAGTTAAAGATTACCTTTTGAGATCCTTCCGGAATTCCAACTCCGGTGTCGCTGACCTCAATAATCAGATCGAAAACATCATGTTCGCCATCTTCATCCAATAATTTATGAAGGTTTTCAGAATAAACCTCCAGATGAATTATTCCCTTCTCTGTAAATTTCACGGCATTATCAAGCAGATTCAATATTACCTGTCTTAACCTGGCTTTGTCGGCATATATAAATCCAATGATATCCGAAGAGGTATCAATAATAAAATTGAGCTTCCTTTCGGCAATTTCAGCTGCAAAAATCCTTCTGAATTCCGAAAAGAATTTGTCAGTATTGATAAACTCATACTCCAGGTCCAGTTTATCAGCTTCAATTTTTGAGAGATCAAGAATATTATTAATCAGAACCATGAGAGCTCTTCCGCTGGTTTTTACCGACTCAATGTAATTTGTTTCAACCTGCCCTTTAACTAATGATCCGAGCAGTTCGGTGTATCCCAGAATAGCATTCATGGGAGTCCTTATCTCATGGCCCATATTTGCAAGGAACTCGCTCTTGGCCCTGTTTGCAATTTCAAGCTGCCTTGTTCGTTCCTCAACTCTTTTCTCAAGATAATCATTCATCATATTTATCTCTTCCTCTGCTACTTTCCTGATCGTAACATCATTGACCAGAACCAGCCTTGATTTTCTTCCTTGAACCTCAATAGGGTGGGAAATCACTTCAACATAAATGACTTTCCCGTTTTTCTTAATGTGCCTCAACCCCTGAATTTTCGAATAAACCCCATTTGTTTCAGAAAGAAGGGTTTTAAGCTTATCCCTGTCCTCAGGAGGCCTTATTTCAAAAATTGACATATTGAGAAATTCCGTTTCAGTGTATCCATAAGTAATCAGGGCAGTATTATTAACTTCAATAAACTTACTGGTCTCTACATCATAAAAGAACATCGGAAGAGGATTGTTTTCGAAGAATTTTCTGTATTTCATTTCGCTTTCAGTCAGCTCTGATGTCCTCTTCAATACTTTATCTTCCAGTTCACAATTCAGCTTTCTGAACTCGGCAAGCGATTTATTGCGACTTTTGATTCCACCAAGGGCTACTCTCAGAACTACACCCAGCAACATGATCATAATGACGAAATTTATAAGAATAAGCCATACAGATTCTGCTTCCATTTTTTTCTCATTGATTCTCTTTTCTTCAATGACATTATGCTGATTAGAGTCGAGCCTTTTGATAATATTCCTGATACTGTCGGTCAGCATTTTGCCGTATCCTGTATCAAAGAGTCTAAGCGCAGAATCAATTCCTTCAGACTTTTCAGTTTCAATCATCTTATCGGCAAATGAAACCCTTTCATTTACGTAGGTTCTGAGACGGGTAAAATCACTTGCATCCGAAATGGTTAGCGAAAGCAAACTGTCGAGGGAATGAAGGATTACAGGAATTTGTTCTTTCGCACTGTAAGCTGGAAGCAGAAATTTATCATCCCTGCTTAACAGATAACCCCTTACTGCTGTCTGAACATCAAGTGTTTTTGACATGAGCTCATTAAGGCCATGCTGTGTTTCGAGCGAATTTTCAACCTCGTTCTGCACCTCATTCTGAAAATTCATCTGTTTATAAAAATGCAGAGTAACCATAATGACAAGAAATGCAGCCACTGCGATTTCAAGATAAAGGCTCTTTTCAATACTCATTTTAAAATAGGCACTTTTATGTGCAAAAAGAGCAATAGCAACAGCCAGTAACATAAAAACCAGGTAGGGCATGCTTAACATCAAGCCGGCAATCACTATCAATCCAATGACTAAAATGATGAACCCGGTAAACGGAATAAATAATCTTTGAGGCCGGAAAAATCTGGAATCTTTTTGGTCCATTAATTGACTATTTGACAAGTTTATGTCTGTTCTGATAATTTATAAATGTAATATAATGTTAAAGGATTAAAACTGTTTTAAATTTATTACATTTCCTTGAGCCCCCTCCGAAAAAGATAATAAATGCAATTGCCACGAAGACACGAAGACGCTAAGTCTCACAAATAACTTATTATTAATTAATTACCTTGTATCAACTTCGTGCCTTTGCGCCTTCGTGGCAAAAAAAAAGACTTTTCGGAGTAGGTTCTTCCTTTAAATTTCAGACATTTTTAAAAATCTAACTCTTTTTACCTCTAATACTTAAAAGGAACAGACAGATTTTGCTCCCTTCACCTTAAACGCAACAAACCTGTATTTCAGCTATATCCCTTTAGTCTGGAAAAGAAAGCTGAAAACCGGAATAATTGGAGTGGGCTCAAGGTTAAAAATACAAAATATAAATGAAATACTAAGTGAAGACTAATTTATTTCCTTGCTGCTAGTCAAGTTAGCCAATTTCCCCTTTTAAATTCTGAAAAGCAATCGCATCATCCTTTAAGCTGACACAAATCTTATCTTCTCTCAGGATCTGTCCGGCAATTATTGCTCTTGAAAGCTCATTTACTATCTCCTTTTGAATCAGCCTCTTCACCGGACGGGCTCCGAGCTGTGGGTCGAAGCCTCTTTCCGCAAGCCAGTCAATCACTCCTGCATCGATCAATAACCCGATTCCTCGTGAATCCAGCAAGCTGGTCAGCCCCTTCACCTGTATTTCTGCTATCTCTCTGATCTGACTGACCGTTAATGGCTTGAACATTACAATCTCATCGATCCTGTTAAGGAATTCGGGATGCATGGTGCTGCGAAGCATCAGAAGGATCTGATCCTTGAGCTTTTCTTCTTCTTCTACAGGCAAAATATTATCGTATTCGTCCATTTTTTCCCTGATTATCTCCGACCCGAGATTAGAAGTCATTATGATAATGACATTCCTGAAATTAATCGTACGTCCCTTGTTATCGGTGAGCCTGCCCTCGTCGAGCACCTGAAGGAGCAGATTGAAAACATCGGGATGTGCTTTCTCTATCTCGTCGAGAAGTACTACCGAATATGGCTTGTGCCGTACTGCTTCAGTCAGCTGGCCTCCTTCATCATAGCCTATATATCCGGGAGGAGCACCTATAAGGCGTGAAACAGAGTGGCGTTCCTGGTACTCCGACATATCTATCCGGGTAAGTAGATTTTCGTTATTAAAGAGGAACTCTGCCAGAGCCCTTGCGAGCTCGGTTTTTCCAACTCCCGTTGTCCCAAAGAAGATGAATGATCCGACGGGCTTTTTCTCATCGCTCAGCCCTGCTCTCGACCTTCTCACGGCATCTGCCACAGCCCTGATGGCTTCATCCTGGCCAACCACCCGTTTATGCAGTACCTCCTCGAGCTTCAGGAGCTTTTCTTTTTCGCTTTCAAGCATTCGTGCCACCGGAATTCCAGTCCACTTCGACACCACGTCAGCGATGTCTTCAGCCCTTACATCTTCCCTGATCAAAGCCCCTCCCGAACGCTTGCTGTCAATTTCATCCTTCAATGCAGCTATCTCTTTTTCGAGACCGGCGATTGTACCATACCTGAGTTCGGCAACCTTTCCATAGTCTCCGGAACGCTCTGCCTGATCAGCCTCAAGCCTGTACGATTCTACAAGCTCCTTCTTCTCCTGCATCTTTTCTATCATATTCTTTTCAGTCACCCATGCAGCCTTTATCCCGTTTCGCTTATCGACAAGTGTCGAGATCTCACGCGCAAGGACTTGTTCTTTTTCGGTATCGCCATCGCGTCGGAGGGCTTCCCGTTCAATTTCATAGCGTGCAATAGTTCTTTCAAGCTCATCAAGCTCTTCAGGAACTGAGTTCATCTGAAGCCTGAGATGCGATGCTGCTTCATCCATTAAGTCGATGGCCTTATCCGGCAGAAACCTGTCGGTAATATACCTGTACGACAAGTCAACTGCGGCGATTATTGCCTCATCCCTGATAATAACCTTATGATGGGTCTCATATCTTTCTCTCAATCCCCGGAGTATCGATACTGAATCGGTCCTGTCTGGTTCCTCAACCATAACAACCTGAAATCTTCTTTCAAGTGCTTTATCCTTCTCGAAGTACTTTTGGTATTCGTTAAGGGTTGTGGCGCCAATGGCTCTGAGCTCTCCCCTGGCAAGCGCCGGTTTAAGGATGTTGGCAGCATCCATAGCCCCTTCCGATTTCCCGGCGCCGACAAGTGTATGGATCTCATCGATAAACAGAACTATCTCGCCATTGGATGTTACTACTTCATTTATCACCGACTTGAGCCGTTCCTCGAACTCGCCCTTGTATTTGGCACCGGCAATAAGGGCTCCCATGTCGAGGGAGAATATCACCTTCGATCTGAGGTCTTCCGGAACGTCTCCCCTGACGATACGATGAGCAAGACCTTCGGCAATTGCCGTTTTACCGACACCCGGTTCACCAATGAGCAGTGGGTTATTCTTCGACCGCCGGGTGAGTATCTGCAGCAGTCTCCTTATCTCGTCATCGCGTCCGATAACAGGATCGAGCTTTCCCGACCTGGCCATCTCATTAAGGTTCATGGCATACCGCTCAAGCGAATTATAGGTGTCTTCAGCACTCTGTGAATTAATTGTTGAGCCCTTCCTGATATCGGCAATTGCTGCTTTAAGGTCTTTTATGGTAATGCCCCTGTCCTTCATAAGGGTTGAAACCTGATCACCGGTATCGAGAATGCCAAGAAGAATATGTTCGACAGAGACAAACTTATCGTTCATGCCGGATGCCTGGACAGCTGCTTTCCTGAGAGCTTCTGAGGCTTTAGCCGAGAAGTATGATTCTGAACCGGAAACTTTAGGAAAAGTCCCTAAAATATTATCTATGGATTTTGTGAATGATGCAAGGTCAACACCCATCTTTCCAAAGAGGAAGCTCACAATGTTGTCCGATTCGCTGATAATACCCTTGATAAGGTGTGCAGGCTCAACAGCCTGATGACCTCCGGCAGATGCGATGTTCAATGCCTGATTAACTGATTCCTGTGCCTTAACAGTAAAATTATTCAGATTCATATAATTCTGGTTTTGTATCAGGAAGGGCAAATTCCCTGCCATCACCAAAAAACAGAAAGGAATGCAATTTCTGACATATCAAAATCACTAATTACTGCAATATTGACATATAATAATCCATTGGCGTTTAGTTAAGGAATATTATTACCAAACATGAAAAGAATATTTTACCACAGGGACCACTCTACTATTCTTGTGTTTTTACCCCCCAACCCCCCAAGGGGGGATTTAAGAACACCCCCACTGGGGGGCAGGGGGGTAAAATGTGGGAGTAAGAAACTGATTACCCGGGCTTAACTAAACGACATTATATAATAATCCATTAATATAAAAAAAATCCCTGAGAAGGCTGATTCACCTAAATAATAATCACAACCCGTTTTAGATCCTGAATTTCAATCATCAGATAACCTGATGATATGTAGATTACAAGATATCCGCTGGCGCGGATATGTAATAAAATCTGCTCAGGAAACTCCGCGGACCTTTGTGCATCCACGAAGATCCGCAGAGAATCTCTGAATCAGATTACTCAGACTAATACAATTTAATTCTTAAGCAGCTGCATAATTTCCTCAAGTTTGGGCGAAAGGATGATTTCCGTCCTTCTGTTCATTGCCCTACCTTCAGCAGTATCGTTGCCTGCCTTCGGAAAAAACTCACCCTTACCCGAAGCTGTCATCCTGGTAGGTCCTATCTTGTAATCCGTAGCAAGAATTCTGACAATTGATGTTGCCCTTGCAACACTCAGGTCCCAGTTATCTTTATAAACAGCCGTCTTTATTGGAACATTATCAGTATGTCCTTCAACAAGGATATCGATATCAGGGTTTTTGTCGAGCACGCCGCCAAGAAGTTTCAGTGCCTCATTTCCCTTTGTCTCAACAGCAGAGCTGCCCGATTTGAACAGGAGCTTGTCGGACATAGAAACATAGACTTTCCCGTTTTTGATCTCAACTGACAATTCATCAGAATTAAACCCGAGAAGAGCGTTCCTGAGAATTCCATTAAGCCTGCTCGTTATAGAATCCTGACGTGCAATTACCCTTCGCATTTCAGCTATTGACTTCTCCCTGTCGGTAAGCATTTTTTCCTTGGCATTAAGCTCTTCCGACTTTGCTGTAAGAGCCTTACTAAGTCTGTCGGTCTGTGACAGGTTCTCATTTACAAGGCTGTTATATTTCGACTGAAGACCGTTGAATTTTCCATTAAGATCAGTGTTCTGACCCGTCAGGGTGTTGTGTTTGTTTGTGAGATCCGACAATTCGGTTTTCAGGCTGTCATTCTCCTTTCCCTTAAGGGCAAGGCTGGAACAAAGCAGATCCCGTTCAATTACTACATTTTTGAGGTTCTTGCTCCACAAAGCAGGGGTCTTTGAAGGTTTCAAATCACCACACATATAAACCGGGGCACAGCTGTTGAAAAACAGCGCCGAAGCAACTACTAATGTTGCAAGGAATATTTTTTTCTTCATCACTTGTGTTTTATTTTATTGTAAAGGTACACGAAATTCCGCTGAACTGATAAAACCGGTAGTAAAATTCCCTGTTCTAAGGATAGCTAAGATAAAATAACTGCAATTCAAAATATATTCATAATGGGCAAACCTGCCCTCATTCACAACTTCCTTATTAAAAGAGCCAAATTTTCAGAAGACATCCTTTTCGTTTGATGAACAAATCACTTTCATTGATGGTTTAATAATGTAAATGACTTATAATGTGAATTTAATTTCATAATTTAGTGCATGTCATATCAATTACTTAGTACTGATTAGTAACTAATACCTGACCTGAAATGAACCCAATTTATCTAAAATCCCCGGGACGGATGAGCTTCGCTATTTCCGTTAAAAGGTTCTTTATACTAGCCCTGTTCCTTGCCTCGCAGTTTGCTATTGCATCCGCACAAAAACAAAAGGATGTTGAGGTCGTTTTACACTGCATTGAATACATCGGCAACGATAAATTCGTTGCAAATTTTGGATATAATAACCCTAATAAAACTGAAGTGGATGTCCCCGAAACAAACAGTACAGTTGTTTTAAACGGGGGTGAATCGAAATCCAAAGCCATAAATAAATTTAAACCAGGACTTCAGTCATATGTCTTTAAAAGAGAATTCACAAGCAAAGACAGGGTAGAATGGAAAGTTATTTTGCCAAACGGGAGTACCAAGACTATAACAGCAAACATTAAGTCAAATCATTGTTCCAATTCAGGTAATATAGTGCCTTACTATCCACCCCCTGCAAACGGAAAACTCCTGAACTCAATAATTGGTCCTGAACTTACGTCGCTCTATACTACTTTTATTGCCACCAACACTGCGGTATCGAACTATATCTTCCAGATCAGGGATTCAAAAGTGCTTATTGAGATTAAAACAAAAACGGGATATTACAATACCCTGCTGGGAATTCTTACCGGTACTCTTGGGTTTGAACCCGACCCAGCCAGTCAATATGTTGATCCCGCAAACAACCTGATAACCGGTTGGATTCCAATTGTCAATCTTTTAACTATTAACACTTATCCCACCTATGCTGAATTTGCCAGGCCGGTATTTCCCTCGGTGCTTAATAACAGCGGACTTGCACTTGATAAAGGGGATTATTCAATGCATTCCGATTTTGTAAGAAAGGGATATGATTTAAGTGGAAATGGTGTTAAAATAGGGGTCTTATCTGATAGTTACAACTCCAAAGGGAAAGCCGATATTGACGTTCTGAACGGGGATCTTCCCGGGAAAGATGACCCTGGCCGCATGGTCCAGGTAGTAAAAGACTATCCATATTCCTTTGCCCAGTTATCGGACGAGGGAAGAGGAATGCTTCAGATTGTTCATGATATTGCCCCGGGTGCCAATCTTGCTTTCCGCACCGGATATATCTCACCCGTCGACATGGCTGCAGGCATTGTTGAACTTGCCGACAACGGATGCAATATTATTGTTGACGATATCAATTATATTACAGAGCCATTCTTCAGCGACGGAACAATTTCAAATGCCGTTGATAAAGTCGTAGCCAGGGGTGTGACATACTTCTCAGCAGCAGGCAACTTTGGAAAAAAATCCTATTCCGCCACATTCAAGCCTTCAGCAGTTCAGGGTCCTGCCGGACTTACCGGCGCTTTTCATGATTTTGGAACCGGAGATATTTATCAGAAGATAAGCCTTGCAGAAGGCAATTACGTAATTGTCATGCAATGGGCCGATGCTTCCAATGCTCTTAATGATTATGATATTTACCTTGCAAGTGACAATAGAACAACGCTTTTCGGTTTTAACCGCAATAATACCGGCACAGCCCCTATAGAAATATTACCATTCACGGTAAAGCCAGGCGGAGCCAGTACAAACATTTTAATAACCAGGGCATCAGGTACTCAGAATCTGCAGGTAAAGTATGTCGTTTTCAGGGGCGACCTTGCCATACTTGAATATAATACAGGAACTTCAACAATCGTGGGACAGGCAAATGCACTGGGAGCAATTACTGTAGGGGCGGTATTATACAGCAATACTCCATATTACGGAGTCAATCCTCCGACAATTGCCTCTTTTTCATCTGCCGGAGGAACTCCTGTTAACGGAATAGTAAGGTCAAAACCTGACCTTACCGCTCCTAACGGGGTAAATACAACTGTTCCCCTGAGTACTTTTGATCTGGATGGTGACGGTAATTTTGAATTCTATGGCACTTCTGCCGCTGCTCCACATGCAGCAGCCGTTGCAGCACTGTTAACAGAAGCAAAAAAGAAATATGAGAACACTGTATTGGCACCGGATGCAGCAAGACAACTATTGAGAACGACTTCGCTCAACATGGATGCGGCCGGTTTTGATTATAATACCGGTTACGGATTCATCCAGGCCGATGCCGCAATTCAGACATTTGCATCTCCGAAACCCGAAATCACAGAATTAATAGTGCCTGTTAACATAACGCCAGGATCTATTCCCTTCACAGTCACCGTAAAGGGAAACTATCTTACAAAAGACACCAAAATAACGTTGAATAAGCAGGTATTGACCACAACGATAGTGAGCTCTACTGAAGCCCAGGCTCAGGTTACTGCTTTTCCCGGAAATCCTGCAGTTCAGGCTTATACCCCGCCAAAATCAAGCAGCAATCTTGACGGAGGATATTCTGATCCTTTCTATTTCTTCAACGTTATTAAAAAGAAAATCACAATAACCGCCGGCAGTTTTACCAGGAAATTCGGAACACCTTTTCCCGGTTTCACTTACACAATGAAACTTGACGGAGTTCCAATAACTGCTGCTGACCTGCCTGCCGAAGAAAGGTCAAGAATAACCAGTGTGCTTTTCGACCCTGCCTCCCTCCCTTCCTCTGCAAAAGTGGGTACTTACCTCATCACTCCCTATCATAATCCGGCAATCGGGTCAATTACCAACCAAACAGACCCTCAATACGCACTTGATAATTCACTTTCAATCAAATACAACTTTGAGTATATAAGCGGTACGGTGGCAACAGATAAAATATCCATCAAAATAACTCCGGATAATATAATCAAGCCTTACGGGAGTAACCTTTCTGCTTCAGATCTTAGTTTCAAATATGAGGCTGACGTGACAGGATTAACTATTACAGCGCAGGAAAAAGCTGCGATAGAACAGCTTGCGATGACCGAACATACCCAGGCATTGACTGACGGTATTCTCCTCATTAACGGAACAACCGTTTTTAACGGCATACCTGTAATAAACGGAATTCCTGTTATTGACGGACTTCCTCTGATCGATGGTACTGCAACCGTAAATGGCATTGATGTAAAAGTAATAAACGGGATTACATATATAAATAACGTGCAGGTTCCGAATGGGATTCCTGTGATTAACGGCATTCCTGTGATTAACGGAATACCGGTGATAAACGGATCGAATATAATTTCCGGTTCAGCACTCTTCAATGGAGTTACAATAGGGATAGTTAACGGATATGTAGTTAAAGTAGGCGATCAGCCCTTGCCTTCAGGCATACATCTCACTGACGGAATACCGGTGATTAATGGAACTGCAACTGTAAATAATGTAGTTGTGACGGTAAACTCAGGAAAGACCTATATTAACGGAACGGCTGTAACTGATTTGAATACCGTTGTCAGCGGAATACCTGTTATAAATGGATTTCCACTAGTGAGCTCAGCAAATATCGGACAAGGCACAGGAGTCTTTAACAGCGCCGAAGTCTCGTTCAGTAACGGGATTCCCGTAATTAACGGGATCCCTGTTATAAACGGAATTCCGGTAATCAACGGAATAGGCCTTATAAATTCAAACAATCAGGTTGAGTTTGTAGACCTCGATAACAGGACCATGCTTGCCAGTTCAACGGCCCTCTCCAACTCACTGTCGTCAATAAACGGATCTCCCCTTTCAAGCGGAATTCCTGTAATTAACGGGATCCAGGGAAACATTCCCGACCAATCACTCCTGGTAGTGGCAAATCATCAGCAGCAGGATGGCAGTATCCTGGATTATCAGGGAAATGTTGTTGCAAACGGCATTCCTGTAATTAACGGAGTTGCACTTTCAAATGGGATCCCTGTAATCAACGGGTTGAATACCGTAATAAACGGAATTCCTGTCATTAACGGAATTCCAGTAATAAATGGGATTCCTGTTATTAACGGCATACCTGTAATAAACAGCAGTACAATTAACGGATCAAGCAACAGCGGTTCAATACTAATCTACGATAACGGTGACTTTGTAGCAGGTCATAACATCAGTTTTAATCCCATTTGCTTTGTAACAGGAACGTCAGCCGGCACACACTGGATCATACCGGGCGCATTTCTTTCTGAGAATTTCAATGTATCATACGGTCTTGGAATACTTACTGTTGAGCCTGCACCTTTAAAAATTAAAATTGAAAATTCGTCGAAGGTTTATGGGTCGGCTGATCCTGAATTCAAATACACTATTGTTGAAGGCCGGCTCTTTGGTACCGATGCAATAACAGGCAAAGCCCTAAGGAAGGAAGGTGAACAAACCGGCTCCTATACAATCGGCAAGGGTACCCTTACAGCTGGTTCCTCCTACAAAACATCGTTTATTGACGGTACTTTTACAATTGAAAAAGCAGCCCTCACTGTAAAAGCAAATGACCAGGTTATTCTTGCCGGCGATCCCCTGCCGAAGATAACCTTTACAATTACCGGATTTAAATTCACAGATACCCAGGAAAGTGTATTTGGCATCAATGGCCCCCTTTACCAGATTACCCCCTTATGCTCAGGGAAGGCAGGCGCTTATCAGATAATACCAACTGTCGTTGTATTAGCAAATTATACTGTCATTCCACAACCGGGGACTCTTTACGTCAATCCTTCGGGCAGCGGTGCAAAAGCCGTCAGACCAATACTTAAATGTGTTGAATTGCTTACTGTTCCTGTTTCAGGATTTAAATACAAGGCGCACTTCAGGTATGAAAATAAGAATTCAACAAGCGTGTATATTCCCGTTGGGGTAAATAACCTGATTTCAGGAAAAGGGAAATTCAGCATTTTAAACCAGCCAACGTTGTTCTTACCTTCTGGAGGTACTTTTGATGTTCTGTTCGATGGTCTTAAGATTTCATGGATGGTTACAAGTATTGAAAGCGGGAAAAAGACCTCTGTTGGTTCTGACGCAAGTTCAACCTCAAGCAAGTGTTCAGCCAAACAAACATCAGCCATTTCCTCCGAAATAGTTACTGATAAACCTTCAATTGAGCTGATACCCGTTGTCTATCCGGTACCTGCAGTCGACAAAGTAACCGTCGAATCTGAAATTATAACGGAAAACTCAAAGATCACCCTTCTCGATATGAAGGGGAGTACTTTCCCTGTAACAATAACAGCTCAGTATAAGAATCATCTTGAGCTGGATATTAATAATCTGCCGGCCGGGGCCTTTATCGTTGTCGTAAATAATAATAATCAGGTGAAACAGTTCAGAATTTTAAAGACCAGGTAAGTAAATATAAAATACCGACAATCAGGAAATATTGAAAAGGCTGTCTCAAGGGTCAAAAATTACATTTTGATTTTCTCTGTGGACTCTGTTTTTCTCTGTGTCTCTCTGTGTAACAAGCAATTAAGAGCTTACACAGAGTTCACAGTCCCGAATACTCGGGATCACAGAGGTCCACAGAGGGCTTTTTAAGACAGCATCCTTCTTTTATACCCCACAGCAAACAGTATGTAAATGAAAATATTATATCTAACTTAAGGGTAGTATTTTGAAATAAAATCTTTAAAACAACGAATTACATGCAAAACGCAAAAATACTGTTGTTTATACTTCTGTTTATATCACCGGTCACCGGATATTCACAGAAACATGATGTCGACCAGATGATCAAAAGTCTTAATGATCTGAAAGATGACACTTTAAAGGTCAATACTCTTATCGAAATCTGCGACAGTCTTTATGTCACAAAACCTGAGGCGACAGTTGGTTATGCAGCCAGTGCTCTTGAAATAGCACAAAAGCTGAATTTTGGCAAAGGAGAGGCATTCGCTTTAAAATATATAGGGATGGGGCACTATACCCAGGCAGAGTATGCAATAGCAATCAATTACTTCCAGCGGGCGCTTGAAATATTTGAAAGACTTGGATTTAAAAAGGGCATCTCAAACATGCTCAATAGTATCGGAGTTATCTACAACAATGAAGGCGAAGATGCCAAAGCCCTTGATAACTACATCAGGTCATTAAGGATCTCAGAAGAGATGAATGACTCTGTGCTAATAATGACAACACTGATTAACATTGGTCTCATCTACTCAAAAAAAGAGACAACAAGCAATAAGGCTGAGGAGTACTACCTGCAGGCTCTCGGAATAGGAGAAAAAATAGGTTATAAGAGCGCAACCGGTACAGTTACAATTAACCTCGGTGAGATCCTTTATAATAAGGGTGACTTCGGAGGAGCCCTTAAATATTTTGAAAAAGCACTGAAGATTTACAGGGAAACAAATGACGGTAACATTCCTTATGCCCTGCTTAGCATAGGCAAGGTATATGCAAAGCGGAACGACTACCAGAATTCTGTCAGATACATGGAAGAGGCACTTAAAACGGCACGGCAGAATAATGCAAAACTTGAGGCAGGAAAGGCAATGTTAGGGTTGGGAATGACCTATCTTCAAAAGGGAGAAATCCAGCAAGCGCTTGTGTATTTCATTCAGGCTGAACAAATCACCACCGAAATAGGTGCTAAATATGAGCAGAGCGAAACCTATAAATACATGGCCACCGCCTATTCAGAGACTGGTGATTTCCAGAATGCTTATCACTCACAATTAAAGGAATCGCAACTGAAAGATTCCATCTTCTCTGAAACCCACCAGATGCAGATCAATCAGCTCCGTGTAAGGTATGAAATTGAATCGATGCTCAAGGAAAACGAAATCCTTAAACGCGACGCAAAACTGACTGAAGCCAAAAGCAGAAGCCAGATGATAATCATTTTTTTCCTTATTGCAGGGTTTGTCTCAATATCCATTTTCATGCTTCTTATTGCCAGGGCTAATAACCTGAAAAAGAAGGCTAATGAAGAATTAAACAGGACCAACAATGACCTGAAAAATGCACTCGACATAGTTAATCATCAGAAAAAACAGATCGAAAAGGCACACGATGAGATTACTGCCAGCATAAACTATGCAAAATATATCCAATCATCTGTTTTGCCAAAACCGGAGCAGATTGAAGAGTGCCTCGGCGATCATTTTATCCTTTACAGGCCAAAAGAAATAGTAAGCGGCGATTTTTACTGGGTTTCTGAAACAGAGGATAAAACCGTGGTTGTTTCGGCAGACTGCACGGGTCACGGAGTGCCCGGCGCATTTATGAGCATGCTTGGGATAACTTTACTTAATGAAATCATCAATAAGGATTCGGTAACAAATCCCGGTATCATTCTCGACCGGCTTAGAAAGGAGGTTACCGATTCGTTAAAACAAAAAGGAGAAAGATGGGAACAAAAAGACGGAATGGACCTGGCACTGTGCACAATAGACCGGAAAAACATGAAGCTTCAGTTCGCAGGAGCTATAAATCCATTGTATTTCATACGGGAATCAGATTCTGAAATAACCGGAATAATTCACAGTGAATCAAACGATTCCGGCAAATTAATTGAAATTAAAGGCGATCACATGCCTATTGGAATATTTGATGAAATGGATAGTTTTGCGTATCACGAGATTGACCTCCACAAAGGTGATACTTTTTACATGTTTACAGATGGCTTCCCTGACCAGTTCGGAGGACCGGATCATAAGAAATTCAGCCACCGCCGTTTCAGGGAGCATTTGGTTAAAACCAAAAGCGAATCAATGTCCGATCAGAAAGTAAAACTAGAAAACGCGCTGAACGAGTGGATGGGTAAAAACGGACAGACTGATGATATTTCTGTTATTGGATTCAGGATTAATTAAACTCACTTCTTTTTTTGCCCGAATTTCATTAATCGTATTTCAGCGTATGCCAAAACTGAAAAACCGTCATCTATTTTGACGTAAATATGATTTATTTTGACAAACATCCATTTTTTGATGACCATTATGCATATTTTGGTGATATAATTACAAAAACATATTGCATAGCTGATAATTATTTCTATTTTTGAGACGGAGAATTCCTGTATCGAACGACACCGGTCTTGTTAAACAAAAATAGGGAGGGAAATGAAATCGACTGTTTTAAAACTCGTTAACGGGAGAGATGTAGCACTTTACCAAAAAGGAATACTTATTTCAGCCCTGTTTATAAATATTACAATAGCGACTTCTTTCGGGCAGGTTGAAAAGGAAGTTGAGATTACACTTGAAGGAATTGAATCGATTGGCAATGGCAAATTTGCTGCAAGTTTCAGCTATTACAATCCTAACATATCAGAAGTAACGGTTTCAGATACAGGAAACTCTGTGACCCATCGCGACCATCACACAAAAGAAATCAAGTCGAAAAAGAGTAAGCCGTCTACAAGATTCAAGTCGGGAAAGCAGGCTTTTGCCTTCAAACAGGTCTTCTCAGGTGATGATGAAGTTACCTGGAAAGTTGTTTTACCAAATGGAGTAATAAAAGAAGTTTCGGCAAGTAAATACTCAAAAAAATGTTCTATTCTCCCATCCTATACTCCCCCGGCCAGCGGCAAACTCGCAACCTCTATCTTAGGTCCTGAACTGACAGCTGTTTATGAAAGCTTTTCAACCGACGGTTCCGTAGGTTATGATAATATTTTCCTGATACGGGACTCAAAGATTTTTATTGAAATCAAGGCAAGTGCGGGTAACTACGATAAATTACTTGACAAGCTATCTTCCCGGGAAGCAGTTACCAACGACTCATCCATTCCCGGCAAAAATCTGATTACGTGCTGGATTCCAATAAGTAATCTTATAAACCTTGAAGGCTATGCAAAATATATTGAATATATCAGACCCGTATTTCCTTCGATAATAAACAATAGCGGACGTGCACTTGATTTCGGAGATTATGCTGTTCACTCTGATGTCGCCAGGACAGGGTACGGAATAACCGGAAAGGGAATTAAAATCGGAGTCCTGTCCGACAGCTACAATTCAAAAGGAGCAGCCTTTGCCGATATAAAGAACGGAGACCTCCCGGGACGAGGAAATATAGACGGTAACCTGCAGGAAGTTGAAGTTTTAAAGGAATACCCCTACCCTTCCTCATACTTATCTGACGAAGGACGGGCGATGCTTCAGATCGTCCATGATGTCGCACCAGGTGCTAACCTCGCGTTCAGAACCGGCTACCTGAGCCCAGCCGATATGGCAGCGGGAATTATTGAAATGGCCGACAAAGGCTGTAATTTAATTGTTGATGATATCACACACATAACAGAACCGTTTTTCAGTGATGGTGTAATTTCTCAGGCCGTAAACAGTGTTACAGCCAGGGGTGTAGCTTACTTCTCTTCTGCCGGAAACTATGGAAAGAAATCCTATTCAGCAACCTTTGCTCCCTCAGACATTGCCTTACCAGCAGGCATTACCGGGTCTGCACACGCTTTCGGAAGCGGCGACATATTTCAGAACGTCAGTCTTAAGGATGGAAAATATTTAATCGTCATGCAATGGATAGATGCCGCCAATGCTAAAAATGACTTCGATATATATATTGCTAATGAGGATGGGACCAGTCTTATCGGATACAACCGCAATAACATTGGCACCGAACCTATAGAGATATTGCCATTTACAGTTACAAACGGCGGAGCCACGACGAATATAATGATCAACAGGGCATCGGGCACCGAAAATCCTGAGGTCAAGTATGTAGTTTTCCAGGGAGATATGGTCATTAATGAATATAATACGGGCAATTCAACAATTGTTGGCCAGGCTAACTCGCTAGGTGCCATCACTGTAGGTGCAGTGAAATACGACAATACTCCACATTTCGGAGTTCCGGTACCGACTATTGCATCTTTTTCGTCGATTGGAGGAACCCTGGTTAACGGCGTTGAAAGGAAAAAACCCGACGTAACCGGCCCCAATGGAGTGAACAGTACAGTTAAGTTAAGTCCGCATGACCTTGATCGGGACGGCAATTTCGAGTTTTACGGAACATCTGCTTCAGCCACACACGTTGCTTCCGTATCAGCCCTGATAATGGAAGCAAAAAAGAAGTTCGAAAACCAATCTATGAATCCGGAACAGATACGACAACTTCTTCAGTCAACCTCAATTGATATGGATCAGCCGGGATTTGACCCTATCTCCGGTTCCGGTTTCATTCAAACGGATGCCGCCATATTCACATTTGCATCCCCGTTACCGATGATCTCGGAGCTCATTTTACCATTAGGATCGACTCCCGGAAAATCTGCTTTCAGAATTACTGTGAAAGGTAACAACTTTAATACAGAAACGAGTATTGCCCTTAATAAGGAGATTTTGAAAACCACCTTTGTGAACTCTACTGAAGTTATTGTTACAATACCTGTGTTTTCAGGTGATCCGGCCGTGCAGGCTTTCAATCCTCCAAAATCGGCCAGCCAGCTCGATGGCGGCTATTCCGAGCCTTTCTACTTCTCCAAACCTTACAAAAACAAGCTTAATATTGCTGCAGGTAATGTAACAAAAAAATACGGAGAAGCTATTCCTGTATTCGCATATACGATTACTAATGATGGAGTTCCTGTAAATACAACTGAGCTTACTTCTGCAGAAATTAAAAGGATATCGGGTGTTCGCTTCAAGACTACTGCATCTTCAACATGCACAGGCGGAAATTATATTATCAGACCATATTTCGAACCTGCTATAGGATCTGTTACCGACAAAACAAATCCTCTTTATGCTGTCGACAGCCTATTGCTTAGAAAATTCAAAGTGTTGTTTACTGAAGGATTTCTCTCGGTCGACAAGATCCCAATAAAGATAACTCCCAACAATCTGACAAAAACATATGGTCAAAACCTCACGGCCGCAGATGTATCTTACAAATATGAGCCCGACCTTACAGGATTGAAAATCACCGAAGATCAGAAAGACTCAATTATCGTAGCAGTTCAGGCAGAACATATTCAGTCGTTGGATGACGGTGTTCTTCTTATTAAAGGAACTACTTTTTATTCGGGAATACCGATAATAAACGGCATCCCGATTATTAACGGGATAACCATGATCAGTGGAACTGCAATCGTCAATGGCCAGGAAGTCAAAGTTGATGATGGACATACATATATTAATGGGAGCCCGATTACCAGGGGGATTCCTATTATAAATGGTATTCCGATAATAAACGGGTTCCCTGTTGTAAGTGGTGCCGACATCGTCTCAGGCAAGGCAATCCTTAACGGAACAGAAATCAGAATAACTAAAGGGGTTGTTGTTAAAGCTGGTGAGGAAACTTTGGAAAATGGGATTCCCATCATTAATGGTATCCCGATAATAAATGGAACGGCTTTGATCAATAACACTCTGGTTAAAGTTGAGAACGGGGTGACTTATATTAATGATGTAGCTATTACTCAACTTAATACTATTATTAACGGAATTCCAATAATTAACGGGATACCTATAATTAACTCGCAAAACTTTGTTGATGGCACGGGAATATTCAATGAGCTTGAAGTACACCTTTTGAATGGAATACCGATTATCAACGGAATTCCAATTATTAATGGGATACCGATTATTAACGGAATACCGATTATAAATGGATTATCCCTGACAAATCCGGCAAATGAAAATGAAGTTGTCAATCTTGAGAACATTAGCATAATGGCAAGTGAGACAGCCCTCACGAATTCACTTTCGGCTGTAAACGGAATTCCTATAATAAATGGTATTCCCATAATCAACGGTATGAAGGGAAATATCCCTGACGAATCACTTATCACTGCATTAAACCGTCAGCATCCTGATGGAACCGTCACCGATTATAATGGAAATATTCTTAAGCAAGGCATCCCGATAATAAACGGTGTTGCGGTGATCAATGGAATTCCAATAATAAATAGTACTCCTTTAATTAACGGGATTCCAATCATAAACGGGATTCCAATCATAAATGGGATTCCAATTATTAATGGGATACCAATTATTAACGGGATAGCCGGAACTAACGGGAAAACGGTTATAAATGGCTTCTCCGCTACAACCGGAATACCAATTATAAATGGATTCTCCATTACCAACGGAATACCTGTTTTAAATGGATTCTCCATTACCAACGGAATACCAATTACAAATGGATCCTCACTTACCAGCGGAA
>CAIMVD010000195.1 GCA_903844815.1 uncultured Bacteroidota bacterium
ATTCGGGATGACATGGGTTTTTGGGAGGACAAGGGGGGAAGGAAGCAGCGGCGATTCACCTGAATGCGATTTTCTGATAAAATGACTATTGAATCGCCGCTGCTTCCTTCCCCCCTCATGCACACAAATAATTTGTCATCCCGAAACTCATCCACCCGGGGATATATCTCTAACTAAATGGTTATGAAGTGGATGAGTTGAGGGATCTTACATTCACAGAAACAGATATTTGGTTAATTCATTCTTATCAATGAAAAAAACCTCAACTATTTTAACAGAGAGAAAAAGATGTGATGAAAGATCAGATTGCTTATGGGGAGGGGCAGGGGAAGGGTTAAGAAACTAACATTGACATACTTGAACTGATAAAATGTAGTAAACTGCGGGTTATGATAAGTTTATTAGTAATTATCTAAAGTCATTTTAAAAAATAGTCTTTACTTTATGAAAGTCTAATAAAATGTAAATAAATTTGGCCCGGGATAATTTAACCCGTTCGGAAAATAGTATAAACTACTAAACCAATATTCATGAAGGAATTAATACGCTGTAAACCATGTGGCTACGTAATGGAAGCAGGTAAACTGAAAGATGTCTGCCCGGCCTGCGGAATGCCTGCAAAAGCATTTGAACCATACAGGGAACGTGTTGCCCTGAACAGGCTGTTTGTTCTTAGCCTCGATCTCCATCCTATCGTAATTCATATGTCACAGACATTTGTTATTCTTATTCCCTTGCTTATTTTCTTTACCCGCTTTTTTCCGGATGTTGAAAATGTTCTGTTCACAAGTGTACTCAAATTCTCAATTTACTTTTTTCCCCTTACCCTTGTTGGTGCAGTAGCTACCGGCATCCTCGACGGGCTCTTCCGCTTTAAGACCCTCACTCCGCCCCTTCTGATCTTAAAGATTATTTTCAGTGCAATAATTATTGTCCTGGCATTTTCAATGTTCTTTATTGCAAAAGATGGAAACTACGGAATTGTAACCATTCTGCTCAGCCTTGGATGCCTTTTCTGTGCCGTCAGGCTTGGTTTACTCGGCAAACACCTTATCGATGTCATTCTTCCCGGGTCATATCCGGTTAAGAAGGCAAAAGTTGCTGCAAAACCGGCAGCAGAATAGTATTAATGCTGACACCTATGATTTTCCCAAATGCACTGGCCGTTTTCTTCCAGGCTCAGATGAAGGACACCACTGCCGTCAATAATGTGGCTGAGCTCATTATGAAGGGCGGATTCATAATGATACCAATTATCCTGTTATCGATAATCAGCTTGTATTTTTTTATTGAAAGGTTTACCTATATCAGGAGAAATTCAGCGGTCGATGCAAATATGGTCGGTTCACTAATTGACGATATAAAAAACAAAAACACACAAAAATCACTGGTAAGTAATATAGATTCGGAAACATCGCTTGGCAGAATACTCGAAAGCGGTTTTAGCCAGTCAGGAAAGCCTGCCAAGGAGATTGAAGGCTATATGGAAGCCACTGCCAATCTTGAGATTCTCGAAATGGAGAAAAACACAGGCTACCTTGGAATCATTGCAGGTATTGCGCCGATGCTTGGTTTTATCGGAACGATTTCGGGTGTAATAAAGATCTTTTACAATATCTCGCTTGCCGACAATATCAGCATCGGTATCATTGCTGGCGGATTATACCAGAAGATGATCTGCAGCGGCGCCGGCCTCATTGTGGGAGTCATAGCCTACAGCTGTTATCACTATCTTCAGATGATGATCGACCGGTTCTCGATAAACATGCAACGACAGGTTAATGAAGTTGTAAAAGTTCTGTAATATGATTATCAGGCGAAAACGACAATTCAAGGCCGAGGTAAGCACTTCATCGCTGAACGATATTATGTTCTTCCTGCTGTTGTTTTTTCTTATAGTTTCTTCCCTTGCAAATCCGAATGTTATCAAGCTCATCCTGCCAAATTCAAAATCGGCCCAAAACCTTAACAAGCAGCAAATTACAATTTCAGTTACGAAAGAGAAGAAATATTTCATCGACAGCCGTGAGATAGGTTTCAATGAGATTGAACCTCTTTTAAGAACGCGTATTCCAAGCCTCCAGGAACCTACTGTAATACTCAGGATGGAACAGTCTCTTACAGTGCAGGATCTTGCTGACCTCCTTGAGATCGGTAACCGCCTCAAGGTAAAAATGGTTATGGCAACAAATAAGACTCAGGGGCTCTGACTCAGTTTTTCAATGAATCAGATTAACCAGCCCTGTATTTTATGGCATAGGTTCTTAAAAAACAGAAAAACAAGCTGCAATACCCCCCGGAATAATATCTTATGCAAAAATGTTTTTATCTTACGGCCCTAAAATTCCTGATTAATTATTTACAAAACGTGCCAAATAAATGAAAAATTCTTTGAAATCTTTTCTTTCAGGTAACAGCAAGAAAATATTCATGCTAGCCATGATAATTCTGTCGCCGTTATCTCTTTTTGCTGCCGGGGGACAGGTGCCTTCAGTCGGTCCTATTCGGGTTGAGTTTATTATTTTCGGGCTGATTCTCCTCGGAGTTGCACTTTTTCATAAGCAGACCTTCTGGGTAGCGGTAATCGGCCTTGCTGTTTTACTGACCTTCAAGCTTACTTTTGATCCCGGTTTTCATCTGATGGAACATCTCTTCGGAACCACTCCTATGAGCGATCAGATCATGGATAAAGGCCTGCGCCAGGGAGAGTGGGGTATCATCCTGAATCTGCTTGGTTTGCTGCTTGGATTTGCCATACTTTCCAAGATGTTTGAAGAATCAGGAGTGCCTGATGTACTTCCGAGATTCCTTCCAGATGACTGGAAAGGCCCCTTCCTTCTTTTAGTTTTTGTATTTGTCTTATCATCTTTCCTCGATAATATAGCCGCAGCCTTAATTGGAGGAACAGTTGCCCTTGTTGTTTTTAAAAAGAAGGTCCATATTGGTTATATTGCTGCTATTGTTGCCGCAAGTAATGCAGGAGGAAGCGGAAGTGTTGTCGGCGATACAACGACCACGATGATGTGGATAGATGGGGTCAGCGCTTTCAATGTGCTACATGGTTTTATTGCTGCAGGATCGGCACTCCTTTTCTTTGCCTGGTTTGCCGCGAAACAGCAGGATAAATACCAGAGAATTCAGAAAGATGCTGATATGTCGGTTAAGATTGACTGGATGAAAATATTCAATGTAGGACTAATCCTGACAGGTGCGATAATTTCAAATATTCTCTATGATATGCCTGCTCTTGGTGTATGGATCGCAATTATGATCGGAGCTGCAATCCGTCCAGTGCCCTGGAGCGAAGTGCCCGGAGCGATAAAAGGAACCATATTCCTGCTCTGCCTCGTTTTCTGTGCCTCAATGATGCCCGTGGAAGAACTTCCTGATGCCTCATGGATTACTGCTCTTTCACTGGGATTTTTATCTGCAATATTCGATAACATTCCACTTACCAAGCTTTGTCTCGATCAGGGACATTACGACTGGGGAATGCTTGCATACAGCGTAGGATTCGGAGGATCGATGATCTGGTTCGGATCGTCAGCCGGTGTAGCCATTACAAATAAATTTCCAGAATCGCGGAATGTATTTCTCTGGGTAAAAAACGGATGGCATGTTGCAGTTGCTTATGTAATAGGCTTCTTTGTACTTTATCTGACAATGGGCTGGGAACCTGCTGATAACAAAGAGCATAAAATAATCAATTGCCCTGTTCCCGGATGTCCGATGGCAGATAAAGCAGAAGCTGCAGAGATGCCTGGTACTGTTGGATACCTGGGACTGATAAAATAAAAAAATAAAATACTTAAACGAAGGCTGTCCCGCTGATTGGCGGGGCAGCCTTCGTTTATAATAGTATGAGTATCGGGAATAGTCATAAAAGATTCCCAATCAAACTATTTAAATAATTATGGATTCTCCGGGAGATTCCTCATTAATCCACTCTACAACAATAATATTGCGTATAATAGCTTAGTGGATTAATTCGGAATGACATTTTTTGGTTGGGACCGGAGGGGAAGAAGCGGCGATTCTAAAGCCGATTTTCTTAATGAAATGACTTGAGGAGAATCGCCGCTTCTTCCCCTCCCACATCACAAAACTGACCTGTCATTCCGAATTAATACACCTTAAACAATTACCAGTTCATATGAAAAATACCAAAAGGTGTATTAATGAGGAATCTTATGGCGCTTTCAAATTATTTCTTAGGGAGAAACCAGAAGAGATAAAACATAAAAAGATGGCTGCCCTTGTGAGGCAGCCATCTGTATTTATATCAGTAAAGACTAAAAAAGACTCCATGCAACTGTAAGACCTGCAAGAACAACTGATACCATCGACATCAGTTTGATGAGGATGTTAAGAGCTGGTCCTGATGTATCTTTGAACGGGTCACCAACGGTATCACCGACAACAGTAGCTTTATGGCATTCGCTTTTCTTTCCGCCATAATTGCCTCTTTCAACATATTTTTTTGCATTATCCCATGCACCACCGGCATTGTTAAGCATACTTGCAAGAACAAAACCAGTTGACATCCCTCCAATGAGGAGACCGACAACACCGGGAACACCAAATACAATTCCAACAAGGAAAGGAACCGCAATAGCCATCAGGGAAGGAACCATCATTTCCTTCTGAGCGCCTGCTGTTGAAATCTCAACGCATTTTGCATACTCCGGTTTTCCTGTACCTTCCATGATACCCGGAATTTCGCGGAACTGACGTCTTACTTCTTCAACCATTTTTCCTGCAGCACGTCCTACAGCTTTCATACTCATGGCACTGAAAAGGAAGGCCATCATACCACCGATGAAGATACCACCTAAGAGAATAGGATTGAAAACTGACAAGTCGTAAGCCGTAACAAAGTCCTTGATTGTAGCGGTGGAGAGGTTAATAGCAACCTGGCCATCCTGAACCGAAGGCATTGTATTATGATAGAACAAAGTGTCGCCGATCTGCTTAAATCCCTCGGGGGCTTTATCAGCAAGTTTTGTAAGCCACATTTTTATCTCTTCCATATAGGCAGCAACAAGAGCCAGAGCCGTAAGAGCTGCTGAGCCTATAGCAAATCCTTTACCAGTTGCAGCTGTAGTGTTGCCAAGCCCGTCGAGAGCATCTGTTCTCTGGCGTACCTCTTCAGGAAGACCAGCCATTTCAGCATTACCACCAGCGTTATCAGCGATAGGACCGAAAGCATCAGTTGCAAGGGTAACTCCAAGAGTTGAAAGCATACCTACCGAAGCAAAACCAATACCATATACACCCATTGCAAAGTCGTGGAAACCACCCGCAAAACCGTAAGCTGCAATAATACCGGCAACAATAGTTAAAACAGGAACCCAGGTTGAAAACATACCAACAGCCATACCTTCGATAATAACTGTTGCAGGACCCTGCTGTGATTGTTTTGCGATACCCTGAGTAGGCGCATTGCCGTCGGAAGTATAATATTCAGTTGCCTGACCGATAATTACGCCGGCAACCAAACCTGATACTGCAGCTCCGAATACACCCCAGGTGATCCAGTCAACAGCAGCCATAACAGCAAGAACCACAAGTATAAGAGCAGAACTTCCGCCAGTACCGAGAAGAAGTGCACGCAAAAGTGTTTTTGGTGATGCATCTTCTTTGGTTCTAACCATGTAAACACCAACTATTGATAAAAGAATACCGATGGCAGAAACCATCATAGGAGCAATTATAGCTTTAACCTGGTCGCCTGGGACAATTGAAGGAAGAGCAGCACCCAGGGCAGCTGTAGCAAGTATTGATCCTGCATATGATTCATAAAGGTCGGCGCCCATACCCGCCACGTCACCAACGTTGTCGCCAACGTTATCGGCAATAGTTGCAGGGTTACGCGGATCATCTTCAGGAATCCCGGCTTCAACCTTTCCAACAAGGTCAGCGCCTACGTCAGCAGCTTTTGTAAAGATACCGCCGCCAACACGTGCAAAAAGAGCCTGGGTTGAAGCACCCATACCAAATGTAAGCATTGTAGCTGTTATCTCAATATATTTCTGATGGTCATCTGTTCCTGCATTTACAAATGCCAGTCCGAGGAAATGAAGACCGCTTGCCATGTGCTCAGGTGTGAAAATCACCCTGTCGAGTAAAAGAAACCAGAGAGCAATGTCGAGAAGGCCAAAACCTACTACAACGAGACCCATTACAGCGCCGCTCCTGAGAGCTACCTGGAGACCCTTGTTAAGTGATTTTGAAGCAGCCCATGCAGTCCTGTTCGATGCTGCTGTTGCTGTTTTCATACCAAGATAACCGCACAAACCCGAGAAGAACCCACCCGTAAGAAAAGCAATCGGGACAAAAGGATTCTGAATACCCATGTAAGCCAGAATACCCAATAAAACAACAAGAATGAAAAAAACCTTAATTACAACACTATACTGACGCTTAAGATACGCCATAGCACCTTCAGTTACATACGCAGCTATCTCCTGCATTCTTGCGGTGCCCTGGTCCTGTACAATCATACCCTTGTAAAAGATCCATGCAAACAATAACGCCAGGAGAGCCGAAATCGGAACAATCCAAAATAAAGTAGCAATCATGTTATCTGTTATTAAATTAAAAATTAATGGTTTAAAAATGAAAAAAATTTCACCGGTACAAAACTATACGAGTTTTTTAATAATTCAAACTAAATACATATGTTATCCGGCTATTTTGTAATTTAAAAAGATTCTAAACTGAATAATTAAAACATAATCAGCAATCTGATTAAATGTCAGATATACTGTGAATTAAATAACAGATAGGTTGTGAAACCGATAACAGAGCAGGCTAAAAACCCGCAGCTACTGTTATAAATGTAATTTCGAACTACCCAAACCACCGTCAAAGTGTACGGAAAAAGTTGTAATTCATCTTCTCGAGGTCAGACATTTTTGGATAAGGATAGTAAAGAATATCATCCCCTGAACCAACATAGAAACCTGTATCTATTGTCCTGTATAGAAGTTCTCCTGTGAAAATCCTGATTACTGTCTTCATGTGCTTCTCATATTCCCCTTTAATGATCTCAAGGCAATCGCGAAGATGAACTATATTCGGGTAAGGAAGATTCTTTGCAGATCCTGATAATGGATTTGCAGCGAGCTCTCCCAGCATAAGCTCTACAAGGAAAAGTTTTGGCAAGATTATCGGAATTGAACCATCGGTGAGCTTTTTTATAAAGAGCGAAGGGGGAAGGCTGCTGGCCACCATAGGGTTAACAGGACATAATTCCTGATACAGGTGAAGATCGCTTTCCGCTTCCTTAGCTTTGGCATAAGGTGCTTTCTTCAATTCGAGCACACAGCCATGGTCCGTTGTAAGATATAAATTCTTCAGCGAAGCCAAGGGAATGCTTTCGAGTACTTTATATACTGAAAGATATACAGAGCATTTAGGACTTCCGTCAGCCTTGGCCACACATCGCCTGTTAAGACTGTCAAGGTCAATAATCGTTTTAATCTGATCAAGATCTACTTCAAAGAAAATAGCCTGGCCCCTGTTTCGTTTTTTTGTCCCTGTGGAGAGATACTGGCCAAAACCTTCCGGAGGAAGCATGGAAGCAACGAGGGCTTCCGGATTGCAGGTTAGATAAATGTACTTGTCCATGGTTTTTATATATTTAATTGAAAGAAAGATCTTCTATTAATAAAAACTCAACAATGACAATAAAACCTTAGCTCTTATCAAATTTACACCAGTTTTAGCAGTTTTGAAAATATAAACATTAAATTAACGTATTATTATCTCTACTAAAATTCAGGTTTTTACACCTTTCATTTATTATTTTTGCAAAAAATATAAAACTAATGGAATTTATAAACAAGAGTCTTATAGAAAAGGCCTGGGACGATAGGTCGCTGCTTTTAAACACTGAGGTACAGGACGAAATATTTAAGACCATCGACCTCCTCGACAAGGGACAGATAAGGGTTGCCGAGCCTGAAGGAGATGGATGGATAGTAAATCAGTGGATAAAAAAAGCAGTTATACTATATTTTCCTCTCATGAAGATGGA
>CAIMVD010000196.1 GCA_903844815.1 uncultured Bacteroidota bacterium
CTCCCACATTTTACCCCCCTGCCCCCCAGGGGGGGTGTTCTTAAATCCCCCCTTGGGGGGTTGGGGGGTAAAAACTCAAGAATAGTAGAGTGGTCCCTTTGGTAAAATATTCTTTTCATGTTTGGTAATAATATTCCTTAACTAAACGACATTACAAAATATATTATAAAATGGGTTGGGTTTATTATAAATGGGATTGTCTTTGTGCTTAGAAATGTAATAAATTCATAGTTCCGGGAATAAACTAAATAAATAATATTTTGTCAATTCCGGGAGATTAATAACCGAAAATAATGTAATTTGTTATAACATGTTATAACAAATATTATCTTTGCATAAATTTTTTTTATATGGAAACGACAATAGTGAAAATCGGTAATTCGAAAGGGCTTATAATACCCAAGAAGCTTCTAACGGCTTTTGGAGAGGCAAAGCAAGTTGAGATTAAGGCAACAGATGGTGGGTTGATAATAACACCCTTAGCCGAAAATAAATCAAGGAGTAACTGGGAACAACAATTTTCCGATGCCATTGGAAAAGGCTTTGTCCCGGAGAATGATATAATTGATATTGAGAATGATTTTGACAAAAAGGAATGGACATGGTAAAAAGATTTGAAGTTTGGAATATTGAACTAAACCCGGCATTGGGTTCAGAAATCAACAAAAATCGTCCATGCCTGGTGGTTTCACCTAATGAAGCAAATAAGTTTCTAAATACAGTAGTCATAGTTCCCATGACCAGCACAATTAAACCATATCCTACAAGGCTTGGTTGTCACTTTAAGGGCAAAAACGGGCAGCTCGTTGTTGATCAGATAAGATGCGTGGACAAAACAAGATTGGTTGGAAAATTGGGCATAATGGACACAAAAACTTGTAAAGATATCAGTACTCTCATAATAGAGACTTTTAAATACTAAAAAAAGCAAACCATTCAGTTCTGCTTCCGTAGTACCGTGGGCGCAGGGCATTGAGCACATAGTAGAACTAAAATGATTTATTTCTTAAACATAAGCAGATCAGTAATTTATTAGTATCTTCGAAAAGAGGTTGTTAATGTTAGTGGTTTTGAGAAAAGCAAAATTGGTAAATAAATAAAAAGAGTGGATAATAATCTTTTACGTAAAAAGTTAGAAACTAAGCTGATTGAAGAAAATGCTTTTTGGTCGTACGATAAATCCAGTATTGAGATAATCCCTGATAATGAATTTATTGAAAAGGTACTATTGCATCTCGATATTGAAGACGTTCAGTCGCTATTTTCACTTTTCCCAAAAAAGAAAATACAAAAAGTCTGGAAGGAAACAGTACTGCCACGTGAACCACTTTATCAAAATCTAAACAGGCTCTATGCATTTCTTTTATTCGATATTAAGCAACCTGACAAGTATATCCGTTATCATAAGAATAAGCGCACTAAATCCATTATATGAACGGATTGACAAAAAATACTGAAAAAATATTTGAGGCTGTTTCTTTGTTAGACTGCATAAAAGATTATACTCTTATCGGAGGCACAGCCATTTTATTGCAAATTGGTAAACGGTTAAGCGAGGATCTGGACCATATTCAAATCATACTTTAAAAACAAGAGATGCACTTAGTTTCCTGTCAAATGGCAGCAATTATAGAAAAGGCAAAGATTTTGACCTTTTAAAAGCTGTATACGAATTAAGCAATCAGACAATTGAGGATCTGATAAAATCAACAATCTGGAAAGAGTATCCATTAATCGTTACTTAAGGATTTGGCGCCGTCCAAAACTGATCCTGAAGGGCACCATGCCACACCAAAGCTACGGATGGCAAAGCAGGCGAAAACTTAATCACCTGAATCGGTGGTTGAGCGAAGCCGAAACCACCGGGCCTTAAATCGTATGTCGCTCTCCGCTCTCCGCTTTCATTGGTCGTGAGTCCTAATCCTGAAATCTTCATTTCCGATGCTCACATGAGAAATAAGTTATTAACTTTCCAAGCAATGACAATCCTTTTAACATGAGAAATATTGCAGGATTATCAGTATTCCTGATACTCTCTCGTCCTGAAAAATATTGACACTAGTTTAAAATAATTTCTCTCACAAATTTCCATACCTGCCTTCGATAATTCCTGTTACCGACAGGTCTTCGTCAAGGTCAGGCCAGTTGAGTCCGGTTCCGGCACATATTATTTCTATGTTGTTACGCTGTTCATCAGAGGCATTCATGAGTTTCTTATTTAATTCAACCGGAAACCGGATCTCTTTCTTATCAGACATAAAGAGACAGATCATTCCGTTTTCATGCCATGCTCTCTTTACCTCAAACATTAAATCAGAAACCATGTATTTCATTCCACTTCGATTTTATTAACCCAATATGTTCGATTATAAGTTGCTCTGCAATTTTCAGATCATTTACCTTCATCCCGAGGGAAAAATCAAGTTCAACGGGTTCAATCCAGTATTTTGCGAATCCTCCTGCCTTCCTTACATGTATATGCATTGGTTCATTGCCTTCATTAGCATAAAAAAAGAAAACAAATCCAAATTCTCTGAATACTTCCGGCATTTCATTAATCATATTTTCAAATATACTAAATTATTGCGAAAGAATGGAATGACAGTAAGTATCAACATATATTGATGCTACTCAGCAATGAATGAGATGCACATTATGGTCCGGTGATGTCAGGGCACCTGGGCACCATCCCAGGCCAAGGCTACGGATGGCAAAGCAGGGCCTGGTTCTAATAGCTCTCCTCTCCATTCTCTACGCTCTCCGCTTTTTTTGGCCGTGCGTCGTGCGTCGTGCGTCACAACCCCATGTTCTTCACATTAACTTTAACTCAGGGTAAAATAAAACACCAAATCGTGGTAACAATTTTATACCATTCCTGACTAAACAGAATAAGTAAACCATAATTGCTTGGTTTTTTATGTAATGATCAGATATACAAAACTTTGTTACCGCTATGGCATAGGAGTGACGGGGCGGGAGTACTATATTAAGCATGAAAGGTAGCATACTACTGTCGATCAGGATTAAATTTAAGGTTCAAATAAGTTAAAAAAAATTCATGGCTGATTCTAGTGAAACAAGTATTTATCTGAAAGAGAAAGGCAGGATCTTAGTTCGGTTGTGGTCTGTGCCAATTATTTCCTGTCTGGAACTTTACCAAATAAGGAAGGAGGCGTAATTATGCAATTCTAAGATTTTTCCGTAACTGCGGTTTCGGACTGGGAAAGGATATAACAGAAATTTTTTAAATCACTAATTCATTTTAAAATGGAAAATTTGAAAAAAGTCGGGATTAACTTCGAAATAATAATTAAGCCCGAAGAGCTCATTTTATTAAAAGGAGGGGTTAATGCCACAAAGACTTGTGTTACGTGTATTATGTGGGACCTAAGTGAACAAAGTCTTGGAAATTTCATTGGTTGTCCAACCGTTTGGGAAGCTGCTGAAATGTGTCTCGCATTATATTCTGAAACAAGTACAACAAGATTTAGTTGCGGCGTTAGCTGTTAGTTTATGTTAACTCAAATAAACTGCCAAAGGTCTTCATGTTAATTATTTATCAGATGGTAGATCTTTGGCTTTAATTAGCTCCTGACAAAAATAAACAATTAATTAATTAATTAATTAATATAGATGTAATTAGCTATGATAATCACTATCTTTATCTGAACTTCTCAATTCCATATTTTCAATGAAAAGTTTATCATTAATACTTTTAGTAACTTTAGTAACTTTCTGTTTTGGTATACAAAAGGATGACAAAATTCTGAAATTAGATATCCTGGCAGAGACAAAATATGAGCTAAAGAATCTATCTGAAGTTTCTTCAGATATTCAGTATATTCCACTCCAGACAACTGATAATTCATTAATGGGGGTAGTCAGAAGGATAAGAGTGACGGATAAAAATTTATACATTTCAACAGTTGATCAGGTATTCTGCTTCAACAAGGATGGTCAATATTTAAATAAACTAAATAAACGAGGTCGTGGTCCGGGCGAGTATTCAAATCTTTTTGATTTTGATATAAGTTATGACGATAATTATATTGTTATTATCTCTCTACAATGCCTGATGATATATAAAAAGTCAGGGAATGAGTATGCCTTTTTTAAGAAGGTAAATTATTTCCCGGATAAAGCTAATTTTATACCTGATCAAAATTACATTCTACTATCATATTCTACAGCCGATGGTCAAGTCCCATTCCATCAAATTCTGATTAATATGAATGGCGATACTCTGAATTATAAGCCAAACTATTTCAGATTAAAACAAAGCGGACCAACAATTGGATTATTGTTTGAGAATGTAAGTTATATCTTTAAAAATGCTATGTATTTTAAGGAATTGCTCAATGATACGATTTTCAGAATTGATGAGAACCAACAAATTGATCCATATTTAATCCTTGATTCCGGAGGGAAGAAACCATCAGCAGAAGACAGAGCTAACGGAATCGTTTTCAACCAACGTATGGCTGAATATTTAATTTTTACCCATATAATGGAAGTATCACATTATTTGTTCTTCTCATATACCTATAATAAGGAGGTAAAATACATAATGTATGATAAAACTGACAAAAGAAAGTATGCTATAAACAATAAAACATTTTTGTATGATGATATCGCCGGAGGGATAAATTTTAAGCCAACATTTTGCGATAATAACAAATTCTATTCTTTGACAGATGCTCTGACTGTTAAGAAACATGTTTCAAGTGAGACCTATAATAATTCAAAACCGATTGATCCTAAAAGTAAAATAGCATTGAAAAAAGTAGCAGATTCAATTAAAGAAACTGATAATCAGGTTTTGATAGTTGCTACTGCAAAGTAATTTACTTCTTTGAAGAGCCAATTTATTGCAAATTAATATCTTATCTGATTACCATTGTTCTGTGAGCCAGTAAAAAATTTATTCATCATATTCAGGTCTAACATTAACCTTCATCCCGATGGAAAAATCAGATTCAACGGGTTCAATCCAGTATTTTGCGAATCCTCCTGCCTTCCTTACATGTATATGCATTGGTTCATTGCCTTATTAGCATAAAAAAAGAAAACAAATCCAAATTCTCTGAATACTTCCGGCATTTCATTAATCATATTTTCAAATATACTAAACTATTGCGAAAGTATGGAATGACAGTAAGTATCAACCTATATTGATGCTACTCAGCGCTGAATGAGATGCACATTATGGTCCGGTGATGTCAGGGCACCTGGGCACCATCCTACGCCAAGGCTGCGAATGGCAAAGCAGGGAAAACCTCGATGCTTAATGCTATGCGCCCTCCGCTTTGGATAGGGTTATTTATTCTCGATTCGATTCTTTAAATCCATTTGCTCGTGAAGAATCCTGATTATTTCTATTTTATGCCTGTCTGCTGATTTGAAAAAAACAATATGTCTACCCACTTTTAGTCCTCTCAATCCATCAAGTATTTCCGTATAACTCCTTCCAATGTTTGGTTGGCTGGCTATCTCCTTAAAACTCTCAATTAGTAGTTGATAGTACTTATCTGCCTGATTCCCGGACCAGTTTTCAGTTGTATAATTCCAAATATCCGATAGATCTTCAAGCGCTTTATTGGTCAATTCATACCTTGCCATTCTTCTCGGCTTTCAGGATTTGTAAATGCTTCTCAGGATCGAAATCCTTCACAATCCCACTATCTACACCCTCTTGAATAGCTTCTCTTAAGGCTATCATTTTATTTTCTTCGAGTTCCAATAGCCTTAATCCTGCACGTATTACCTCACTCGCATTCTTATATCTGCCAACAGAAATCCTGCCTTCGACAAATCTCTCAAAATAGCTCCCTAATGATACTGATGTATTCCTGTTCATAAGATTTCTTTTTCACAAAAGTACCAATATTTGGTACAATAATCAAAGACTATTGCGTCTTTTTAGTCCCATTTCATTCAATATACTTTACCTCAGGGTGAAAAAAAGCCCAAATCTTGTTAACAATTTTATTCCATTCCTGACAAAACAACAAAAGAACGCGAATAATTTGCTTGCAACCAGGACATAGTCATTTTCTATCGTTGCTTCTCAACCCATTCCTGATGCAAATCAAACCGATCTATGTCTGAACGACCTAATTTTCCTGGTTGTCTTGGATAGACCAACCGACGAACTTAACAATTCCTGTATTTTTAGTACAGTTTGGATTTTCCTGTACTCGCCGGATGGATTTCCCAGAGTCTTCAAGTGATTACCTGCCAACTGCTTCAAAAAGATTTATAAGTTACCTGATTGGTAAATTTCTAAAGCTTAAGCATAAGTGTCCGCGTAGCCAAAACTTTATACCCTGATCTCTTTACCTTATCTCCCGAAAGCATATACACTACTTTTACCATCTTCCAAAGTGTTTCCCCGAAGTTTCGTTCAAAACAGGGTAACAAGTTGACGCCAATCCCCACTAAACAGGCAGTATTAACTTAAACAATAGTGTCATGTTCAAAAATCTTAAATTTATTGCGCGAAGGAATTATTCATTACTTTTGTTATATTTAAGCTGTTTTCAAGCTATGAATGCGGATAATGGGAAAAAGATTTATTAAGATTCTCCTGAGAAAGATTCTCCTGGCATTCTTTGCCATCTCACTTAATACAGTCTCTTTTACCCTCAACGGTCAGGACAGGAAAGCTTATGACCTTCTCTCCAATTTCCTCGATCTTTATGGCAAGGGTGATTTTGCCAAGGCTGAACAGTGTTTACTCAACATACTTTCATTGCCGGAAAAGTCTGATTATTATGTTTTTGCAACCTATAATAACCTTGGAATGCTGTACGACCGACTTGGGCAATTTAATAAAGCCATCGAATACTACGATCATGCAGAATCAAAACTTGCCGGCAATGAGAGCTACAGGAAAATGCTGGGAGACGTTTATGTTAACAGGGCGGGTGTTTACCTGGCTATTAAATCATGGGGGAAAGCAATTGCATATACTGAAAAAGGTTTGATGATATACGATAAACTTGACAAATCGGATAAAAATTTGAATTACAGTATCGCGGCAGCCTGTATCATAATCGGAATTGCCTGCCGGGAAACCTCGGATTATCAAAAGGCTGCAGATTATTTCAATAAATGTTTATCAATTTGCAGGAAGAAAGATATAAATCTACTCGGATATGTGTATGGTAATCTTGCAATGACTTATGATAAACTTCATGACACTAAAAAGGCAGAAGAATATTTTTTAAAGAGTATAGAAAAATTTATATCCAACTATGGCTCCGACAATTATAAGACAAAAACCGTATATATTGATTTCGCTCTTTTTCTCAGAAGAAAGGGGGATTATGATTTATCACTCGGTTATCTGAAGAAAGCTGAATCAATCTGTCTCAAAGTATATGGGGAAAAGCAGACATTTACCTCACAGATATTTAAAATTATAGGTGAACATTATCTTACAGTAGGTAATGCTGATTCTGCCCTTGTATATCTGCAGAAATCGCTCATTGCGGTGACTGATAACTTCAGCATTACCGATGTTTTCGCGAACCCGAAGATCGATTCCGTAATTTTCGATCAGCGATTACTTGATAATTTAAAAGCCAAGGCCAGGGCGCTCGAATTGCTTGCAGACAGAAATAAAGACTCTGATTATAAGATTCATATATACCAAAAGGGGATAGAAACCATAACCCTTGGTTTCGACCTCATCGACAAGATAAGAAACAGCTACCCTTCCCCTGAGGACAGGCTTTATCTTTCAGAAAATGAGAAGGAAACTTACATACACGGAGTCAGGCTTGCAAATACTCTCTATACTCTTACCAACAGCAAAATCGATAAAAATCAGGTTTATAATATCGTTCGGAGGGCAAAAGCTGCCGATCTGCGAAATGAAGTTTTACAGAACGGAGAATTGTTGAAGAATCTTCTGCCACTTTCATTGAAAAATCACCGGGACTCGCTTGTCTACAGAATATCCTCTCTGAAGAAGCTTCTGGCAGATGAACTTAAAACAGGGAAACCTGAAAATGACAAAATTGAAGGCATTCGGGATGAACTTTTATCATTATTCAGGGAAAATGAACAACTTGATAACAAAATCAGGCTGGCCTTTCCGGAATATGGATCACTTTTAATGATGACGGCTGCCCTGCCGCTCAAAGATATTCAGAAAAATATTGATGATAAAACAACAATTCTGGATTATTTTATATCGAACAATTACACCGAAGGTAAAAGGGGGTTATACATTTTTACAATTTCAAAATCGGATCTAAGTTTAAGAAGGATAGACCTTGATTCATCATTCACTAAAAATGTTGCCTTCATAAGGAACTGTCTCGAAGAATATACTTTGCATGGCCGGAATAAGGAGTATTACACGGATTTTACTTCTGCTCTCTTTTTTATGTATAGTAATCTTGTTAAGCCTGTCGAAAATCTGATTAAGGGAAAAAAGCTGATTATAATACCGGATGAGGAGATTAGTCTGCTTCCTTTTGATGCCTTCCTTAAAGCAATACCTGATAGTAATCTTTCAGATTTCCAGGGGTTAAAGTATCTGTTAAATGATTATACGATTTCATACGGGTATTCCGCTTTGCTCTTAAACCATCCCGGATCATTCTTACGTTCCGGCAGAGAAGTCTCAGCCTTTTCTCCCGGGTACATGGCTGATGGTAATTCATCCGGATTACCGGGAGCTTTATCCGAAAGCAGGCAGATTTTAAAGATAATGGATGGGAAAGAATATACAGGCAACGAGGCCAGTGAATCAAATTTCGGGAAAGCACTGAAAACTAACAATATTCTTCATCTTGCAATGCACTCTGTTACCGACAGCTCCGATTCAGACTATTCTTATCTCCTGTTTGCCAATGCCTCTGATAGTTTAAATGATGGCAAACTCTTCAGTTATGAGATAAGCCTCAGAAAAACCAAAACACCAATGGTTGTCCTTAGTGCATGTAATTCAGGTACTGGCAAGTTGTTTCATGGCGAAGGTATAATGAGTCTGGCGCGAAGTTTTATTTTAGCCGGAGCAGCTTCGGTAATAAAAACCGGTTGGGAAATTAATGATGAAACAAGCGCGGAACTTATTTCCGCGTTCTATTACCACTTATCACGGGGATTAAGCAAAGATGAGGCTCTGCAGCGTTCCAAACTTGATTTCATGGAGAAAAATCCGCCTTCATACAGCAATCCTTATTACTGGGCTTCTTATCAGTTATTGGGTGATGATTCCCCTCTGGTAAGTAAAACCCGGCCCAGGGTACTCTTAATTATGCTAATAATTTTCCTGCCGTTTATTATTGCGGTTGTTTATTTCAGACGGAGAAGGAGAACAGACTGATTTTTTTCAAATAAATGGGTAACAAATCAACACTATTCCTTACTAAACAGTAATTAGGAACTGTTAGAGCTGACAGCACCGAAATACTAACTCTAAAACGATTTTGAATAACCAAATATTTGGGAACCATTTGGATTTCTATTATCAATTGTTTAATTATGGGAACACCAGAAATACACGCTAAAACGCGACAACAGATTGCAAACGAATACTGTATAAATGCCAGAACACTCTACAGATGGATGAAATCAGCAGGGATTGATTTAAATCAGGGGCTTATCAATCCAAACGATCTCTGGTTAATTTATAAAACGTTCGGAGCACCTCAAAAAAAGTAAATCCAATCCCAAAAGTTCATGTAAAGTTAAATTCTGTATTTCGGTTTGTCTTGAAATGACCGATTATGTCCAAACTTGGCAATTTGTTATCTTTCTTAGAATTCAGTTTTTTGACTAGTTTTGATTCAATTTACTATTCCTATGGTAATCCATACCAGGGGATTTTAATAATTATAAAAATGAAAAATATTAAGTATTATGCAAGCATCTTTCTCATACTTATTTCCTGTACTAATTCCAAGGATATTAAGAAAAGCACCAAAACAATAATTTCCATTGATTTAATAAAGGATACATTACGATTATCAAGTCTTGGGGTAGTAGATTCTATAATTATTTTAGAGACAAAGTCCGAATCTTTAATATCCAGAATAGATAAGGTGATATTTACTGATTTGAGAATTTACATTTTGGATAGAGATGGAGGAAAAGGTATCTATGTTTTTTCAAAAAATGGCAGGTTTGTAAGGAACTACTGTAAAATAGGTACTGGCCCAGAAGAGTACTTGACAATTGAGGATTTTACCTATGACAGGAAGAATGGTATTTTTTACATTTTGAATAACAGGAAGGAAGTGTCCGTCATTGATACCACCGGGAAATTTATAAAATCATTCAGGAATAATTTTCCGGCAATGAAAATTGAAGTAAATAGTAAATATAAAAGGCTTTATTTTATTGGAGATAATGAAGATTTTAATTTAATAGTAACTGATCTGAATGGAAAAAGAACTGCAGGATATTTCCCAAACTCCGAATTTAAGACCCATATCAGAGTATTAAATAATCCATTTCAGAATATGGATTCCATAATAATTTATCGAAGGTATCTTGACGATAATATCTATCAATTATCTGGAGATGAGATGTCTGTCCGATATAATATCGACTTTGGGCAGAATTCATTAGATCATTCTAATCTGATCAAACTACTTGAAATCCAAGGTAAAAAGCCTTTTGAAGATGCAATCGCAAAGTATAAGACACATATTAAATATTATCTCGAAGATAAAAAATTTATCTATTTCCTTTTTTTTACTGACAAAATGCCCTGTTTGTGTATTTATGATAAAGGATCAGGTTTATCAGGTTCATATTTATATACATATCTGAAAGAAGATTTGTTCAATTCTTCTTATTTCCCTATTTTAGAATATGTTAATGAAAAAAATAATCTTGTATTTTTTACAGAACCTGAAGTACTTAAAAAATATTTAAATAGTCAAAAATCTTATCTCATAACTACTAAAAAATATAAAGATAAAATTCTAAACCTGAACGCCATGAGTAATCCAATTTTGATATCCATAAAATAATTTTATGATTAAAAACATCATTATTATTGGGTTATCAGTTTTGCTGATAGTAGGTAATATCCTTGTTACTCAAAATCACAGACAACATGTTCGAAGTCTTAATTCTGAATTAAGATCTTATGCTGAGTTAATTTCAGAAATATCGACTAAAGATAAAAATGCTTATAAGTATAACGGGGTTCAATTTCAAGAAATCGTTTTAATGGATACTTTGGGTGTACCAAGGAAAATTTCTGAAATTTTTACAGACGAGACTCTAATCCTGGATATTTCGAACAATAATTGTTCAAGTTGCATTGAAAAAATACTACCGTTATTTAACAACTTTTATTTCGAAAATATGGCTATTTTTTACAGTGGTGGTAATTTGAGAGAATTAAATTTTTTCTTAAGAAATAATAAGGTTAAGCATCCTGTATATTTTTATCAAAATACATTCCGTGAGCTACCCGGTGATATAGAAAATGTTCCTTGTTTCTATATTCTTTCTGATGAACTAAAATTAAAAAATACATATTTTCCATTAAAGGATGAGTCAGATTTTATTACATTTTATATTACCAGACAGCTTGAATTAATTAAGTTATCTAATCGTCCTATTAAAAGTAGCAATTAATCCTTTATCCCAACCCGTTGTACCTTTATTATACTCTTAAATTTTCTCCCATTCATTATTTCCGTTGTTTATTTCAGACGGCGAAGGAGAGCAGAAGCCCGTGAATTATAAAAACCGGGTGATAAGGAAAGGGATTTAAAACATCCGGCAGCTTTTTCAGTATCTCCCTTACCGAGATATGAAAGACCCAGATACCATTTGGCTTCTGCAATATAGTCACCGCTTTTTAAACAATATTTCTTTAGCATGTCTGCCGCCCTGCTATAGTTACCGATTGCGAGTTCTGTGATTCCTTTAAAATAGAGTGCGTTGATTTTAGAACTGTCATTTAATAATATTTCGGAGAACTCTTTATCTGCTGCCTGATAATCGCCTGCCTTAAAGTAACCGATGGCCATAGCGAAACTCTCATCAGGTTTACTTTCTCCCGCACGGGTGGTTACTGAGGATACTTTATATGGCTCATAGTACTGTTTAAACAACCGTTCAGGGTCTGCAGAGATAAACAGGCTTTTCAGCAAGAAAAAGATGCCGAGGAAAGCTGCTGCGGATAAGGAAATCCATTTGAAATATGCAGATCTGTCCAATAACCTGAATTTGTTTTTTTCACTGGCTTTCCCATCAACAGATTTTATCGATTCTTCAATAAAACTCCTAATTTCTTTTGCCTCCATGTCATTGCCAGGATCATGGTCTGCAACCATTTTCTTTACCTCCTGGTCTAAATTTGTCAGTTCCGGATCGCTCATTGCCTCTTCAAGGTCCGATTTAGCGTTTAGGTAAGATTCGTGATTTTGAAATATTGTTTTATTTTCACTTTCCGTAAAGTACATATCCATAATTTCGGAATGAGGCAGATTTGGAACCTCATTGGCACCTGTTTTAGAGCTTTTATTTAGTTTTTTCTTCATCCTTATTATCAGGTATTAAAGAAGTTAGGTTAAAATTAGCATGATTCAGAATACATTTTTTTCAGTACTTAATTCGGACCTGATAAATTGTATGTATTCAGGATGGTTTTTTACATTATTTCGGAGTTCCTCTTCGGCAATACATTTCTTTTTTCTTACATAACCATAGGATAATCCCAGCATAGAGGCAATCTCGTTATGCCTGACTTCTTCCCAGTATAGATTCAATATTGATCTGCTCACTTTATCAAGGATAGCGAATGCTTCGTAAAAGATTTTCTGCTTAAGTTTGAGGTCGTGATTTTCAGTGAAATCGTTTTCTGTTTCTTCAGCAAGCTTTCGTCTGACCCAGTTTTCACGGGCTGTTTGTTTTTCAAGTTCTCTTTTACAGAGGTTGTCGCAAATGCTGTAAACGTAGGTTTTAAGTTTGAACTTTAATATAAAATCTTCCAGCCGGATATTTTTGATCAGAATGCATAGGGCTTCCTGGAAAATGTCTTTTGAATCCTCATCGGAACCTCCGTAATTATAAACCAGGAGCCTGATCATTGGTAAATACCTTTTGTAAATGAACCTTATAACCTCGGTGTTATCATTTTTCAATGATTCGAGGATCTCTTTATCGGTATAATCTTTCATTGTTTATTGCCTCTGATTTCAACCCCTTCAAACAAATATACTTTTTTGTAAATGATTTCCATCATTTTGGGTAACAATTTATAGTCATGTCGGACTAAACATCTAGCTGAACCTTTGAAAATGTAACAGAATTGCGGATGGAAAATAAGCAAGTGAAACCTATTTTCTTAGATGATAACGGGACCAATGCACCTTTTGCTCTGAGCCAATTTCTTTCTTACTGTAATTTTCTACCAAAAGAAAGGAGGTAATCTGGTAAAGATAATGTTTCAACCAGGTAGGCAACCAGACCATAAAATGAAATCTGATTTTGAAACAAAAAAAATGTAACTGTAACCACTAAAAAAATTAGAAAAATGAAAGCATCTGATAAATTTAAGATTTATTCTGAAAAATTGATGAAAAATGAAGAACTAGTCAAATTAAGGGGTGGTGTAGAGGATTGCGCCTACAGACCTTGTAAGAAAACTTCTGATTGTTGCACAGGGAATCCTGTTTGCATGGAGCCAATAGGTTGGCCAGGGGATAAATATTGTTTTAGTAATTAATAATGCTGATTAAAATAAATGCTGTGGTGAATTTTTCTCCACAGCATTTTATACCCTAATTAATTAAAGCATAATCAGAAAGTAAGCCTTATTTTTGGACTTTACTTAGGACCTTAGTTCTTTATACTAAAAATGTAAAAATCTTTAAAATATCAAATCCTGAAAGGAATTTACTTCAGTAATAATTAAACTCTGATTCCATTATGAAAAATATTTTGAATTTTATTATCTTACTCCTTACACTCATATCATGCAAAAATAGTGGGATTGGTGATTCTCCAGTTCTAAAATATCCACTTAAAATCCAATTGGATCTAAATGATGCAACTGTAGATTCGATGAATCTTTCTGACATTGCTTTAGACATTGAATATATTCCTTTACAAACGACTGATAGCGCTTTGTTAGGATATTTCTGGGATTTTGGTGTTACCACTAATTACTATTTTATTAAAGATGGGTCTGATATACTTGTCTTTGACAAAAATGGACAGTATGTTAGTAACCTTTTCAAGGTTGGTGTTGGTCCTGGGGAAGCATTCGCATATTGTTTTACTGTAGACGAGAAGAATGAACTGGTGTATGTCTATGATAATAAGTCTATTAATGTAAAAATATTTAATTTCAACGGTAAATATATTAAAACGATAAATTCACCTATTGCACCTTATGAGTACTGGACCTATTCTATAGGTTATTTTAATAATTATTTATTTGTGCATACAGCCCAACGTCCTTTTGTTAAATACCTCTATTCCTGTTTTAACCTTCGTAATGATTCAATAAATATTTTATATAAAAACCATAGAGAATATGATAAATCACAGGAGAATAAATCTCCACTTGCACCATTGGATTACCATTACCAGATAACTGATTCAAGTATCTTATTCAAAGAAAGGTTTAGTGATACAATAATCAGTGCTAATAAAAATTTGGATCAATACCCAAGATATATTGTTGGTCTTGGAGAACAAAAACTGGATTGGCTCGGATGGAGAGACCATGGGATGTTCAATATTGCAGGAGGGCCACCTCCCGGTTATCAGGTACAGTCTTTTGTTGAAACTAAATCATTTTTATTTCTTGTGCTAAAATCTTTCAGGGAGCCTCAGATATTTGTCGTTTTTAATAAAACCACAAATAAAGCTGGAATATTTAAAAATACTGAAGTTAAAACTAATGCTCAGGTTTGGGTTAAGAATGATCTTGACGGGATTGCTCCATTTACACCAATGAATAGATCCGGATATCTTTTTTACCATGACGATTGCCTTTATTGTGTTTTGGAAGCAAAGGAGTTTTCTGATGCCTATGGAAGTGCTTCGGAACAAAATAAAACATCCACAAAATATCTCAGAAAGATGGCTCCTGCATTTAGCTCTGTAAATGAATTCAGTAATCCTGTTATAATGAAGGTTCATCTTAAATAATCCGGTTACTTCGGGAAGGGCACAGTGCAATTTGACTCCTATTAATGCTCCACTTTCGGGGCTTGGACGTGTATCCCGTGTCGTATCCTGCCATTGCTGTGCAAATTGTAATTCATCGTATCAAGCATCTGAATAAGTAATAAACAGTAAATAAAAATGCTTTTCCTTATAAGCCAATCTTAAAAAATGAGAAATATTTTAATTAGGCCTGATTGCCTGATTCTGTTCACCTTGATCTGTATTTCCTCGTGCTACAGAAGCAGTATTCCTGATAACCATGTATCCAGGATGCATTCCATTGTAAATTCAACTGAAATAAATAGGATTATTACTGATTCGGTAGAACTTGAATTAAGTCAAATTTCTGAAGAGCTTCAAATCGTTCGCCTTGAGACTTCAGAATCTGTCATATTAGGAAACA
>CAIMVD010000197.1 GCA_903844815.1 uncultured Bacteroidota bacterium
AATATAGCACGGATTGCAAATCCGCGCCAGCTATATCAGAGAGGCTGGCGCCGATTTGTAATCGGGGCCAATGTCATAAAAAAGCAATAAAATATTAAAAATATAGCACGGATTGCAAATCCGCGCCAGCGGCATGGACAAGGCACGGATTACAAATCCGCGCCAGCTATATCAGAGAGGCTGGCGCCGATTTGTAATCGGGGCCAATGTCATAAAAAAGCAATAAAATATTAAAAATATGGCACGGATTACAAATCCGCGCCAGCGGCATGTACAAGGCACGGATTGCAAATCCGCGCCAGCGGCATGGACAAGGCACGGATTGCAGATCCGCGCCAGCCGAAAGACTCTGTGTGCCTCTGTGCTTCTCTGTGTAACTCTGTGTAAGTTCTTCAGGAATTTTAAAAACTAAACCTCCTTCTGTCTCTTTCCATTATTTTCGAGAGTGCCTCAGCCGGATTTTCGAACTTGTTGGCAAACATCATTGCAGCAATAACATAAGGCTTAAATCCGGCTTCCCTGTAAGTCTGAATTCTGGACTTTTCAAATGCCGGGGCACTTACCTCACCCTTTTTGCATGAAACTCCACTGATATCGGCAGGAAGACAATGCATATAGAGAGCGCTGCCATTCTTAGTGAGTTTCATTCTGGCCTCATTATACTCCCATTCGGTAAACTTGGCATTATTGGAAAGGCAAAGCTGTTCAAGATCCTTCAATCCCGATTTATCGCCGTCTTTAAGTAACTGGGTACGCAACAACATAATATGGAAGGGAGCCCAGCTTTTCGGATAAACAATATCAGCGTCCTTCATCGCCTCTTCCATTGAATGGCTTATAGTCAGCGAACCTCCGCTCTCCAATGCATTTTTTTCGGCTATTTCAACAATTCCGGGAATAAGGTCATATCCCTCGGGATAAGCAAGTTCAATCTGCATCCCGAAACGAGACATCAGCGCTATTATTCCCTGTGGCACCGAAAGGGGCTTCCCGTAACTTGGGGAATAAGCCCAGCTCATGACAATTTTCTTCCCCCGCAATGATTCTATTGAGCCATAAATATCCTTAAGATGCATCAGGTCGGCCATCGACTGTGTAGGATGATCCATATCGCACTGAAGGTTTACAATTCCCGGACGAACAGGCAGGACTCCGTTCTCAAATCCCTCATCAAGCGCAGCACCTACTTCACGCATATATTTATTGCCTTCTCCGAGAAATATATCATCACGTATTCCTATAAAATCCGAAAGGAAGGAGATCATGTTTGCCGTTTCACGAACCGTCTCACCATGTGCTATCTGCGATTTCTCCTCGTCGAGGTCCTGTACTGCCAAACCCAGAAGATTGCATGCCGATGCGAAGGAAAAACGGGTTCGGGTGGAATTATCGCGGAAGTTTGATATAGCCAGTCCTGAATCAAACACTCTTGGAGAGATATTCTGTTTGCGCATCTCCCGGAGAACCTCCGCGACGCCCAGAATTGTACGGAGATCATTATCGCTCTTTTCCCAGGTAAGAAGGAAGTCCTTTCCAAAAAGATTTGATTTAATACCAGCCAGTGATTCAATACCTTCATTAATATTTTTCATTGTACTTATTATTCAATTAAATATTATTTCACATTCCCAGCTGATAAGCCATTGCCGCATAAAATGCCGATGCTGTCACAAGGTCGCTGACAGGCACCCTTTCATCAGGTGCATGGGCAAGCACTTCATTTCCGGGGCCAAAACCAATAGTCGGGATCTTGTAAACTCCGCAGGTCATTATTCCGTTTGTCGAAAAGACCCATTTATCGACAAGGGGTTCCTTTTCAAAGAGTCCTTTAAAAACTTTTACTCCTGTCTGTACCAATACGTGATCTTCAGGAAGCTTCCACGTCGGATAATACTTATCCATGCCGTATTCGATTCCTGTATATGCTTTTTCGCTGTAGATCAGTAATTCAACTTTTGCATTAAAATCCTTAACAAGGTCGAGAATTTCTTTATATGCTGTTTCCTTTGTTTCGCCGGTTGTAAGCCTTCGGTCGATGTGAATTCTTGCGTAATCGGGCACAGCACAGAGCGAAGGACTTCCCGAAATAATCTCAGTGACAGTAATGCTCCCTTTTCCAAGGAAGGTATCGCCTGAAAGTCTTTCATTCAGCTTTTCAATTTCAAGAGCTGCCCGCGAGGCCATATATATTGCGTTTTTTCCCCTTTCGGGGGCAGAACCATGCGAAGAGACCCCATTAAAATGTACCTGCATTTCCATACGTCCCCTCTGTCCGCGATAGATATTCAGATCCGTTGGTTCGGTACTTATAACAAAATCGGGTTTAATTCCATCTTCTTCAATTATATATTTCCAACATAGCCCGTCGCAGTCCTCTTCAATAACACTTCCTACGAAATAGATTGTAAGATCAGCATCAAACCCGAGTTCTTTCAGAATCCTTCCTGAAGTTATAAACGCAGCAACACCTCCTTTCTGGTCAACTGATCCGCGTCCGTGTACGAACCCATCCTTTATCTCACCCCCCAACGGATCAAAACTCCAGTTATCAATGTTTCCGATATCAACAGTATCCATATGCCCGTCGATTGCAAGAATCTTTTTACCGTTTCCAATCCTACCAATGACATTTCCTAATCCGTCAATCCAAACCTGGTCGAACCGTGCTTCCTGCATCTGACGCTTAAGTTCAAGCTGAACGTCTTTTTCCTTAGTGCTCATCGATTTGATCCTGACAAGACTCGATAGATTCCGGGAGGTAAGCCCTGAGTATTTCTCCGATAAATCATTAATTTTTTGAAATATATTATCCATAATTACCTTATTTTCTTTTATTACTGTCAATATCACCTTAAATATATAGTTAATTAATACCCTTACAAAATAAATTTCAATGGTCCGGGGTTTTTAATATTTTTGAACAATTACAATTTTGTAAATGTTAGGAAGGGTAATAACAGATAATATTGACTTTGACGTAACAAAAACCTAACTTTGAAACGGAAATGGAGGAACCGAATGCAAAAATATTTCCTGATGCAAAGGTACTGTTAAGATATGGCTGTTCCATTTTCAGAGGTCTGTATCAGTTAATATTATTAAATGCCTGAGCTCTAAACTTTTTAGATGGTAAAGAAAAATGAAACCCAAATGATTGACCTTAATCACAAACACGATGAGAATACAATTACAATCATGTGCGGTTCCATCAGACCTTTAAAATAAAAAATTATATACTGATGAAAAAGATAATTGGTTTTTATATAATACTCTTCTGTTTGGATGTTACCTCTTCAGCTCAGCAAGTTGTATCATCAGGAGGATATGAAGTAAAGTCAGGCATTACTGTCGACTGGATGCTGGGAGGAAGCTTATCAGAAATTACCGTAAATGACCCGGCTTCGCTGCTGAAGGCTATGGAAGCAGAACAGGCCGGTACAGAGGTCAGGTTTAAAGTCTATCCAATACCCGCAACCGGTTTTATTAATATAGAAAGTGGCATAGCTGATACAAGCAAACTCGCAGTTGAACTGTTCAATGACGCCGGCATTAAAATTCTCAGCAGGAAACTGACTAATCAGCCTCTTCTGCAAATCAATATCAGTGATATACCTGCAGGGATCTATTTACTGAAAGTTACTATGATTTCCCAGGAACAGCCCTTTTGGGTAAAAAAGATTTTAAAAAATTAAAAAACACCGGATATGAAAAAGATTTTTACTCTTTTATCAACGATTCTCATTTCAGCATCAATTATAATAGCTCAGGAAGCCCCTCCTCAGGCTTTCAGTTATAAAGCTACAATAAAAAGAGCAAACGGATGGGGAATTATAAAAAAGACCATTAGCCTGAAAGTATCCATTCTTAAGGGCAGTGATGACGGAGTACCTGTTTACACAGAGTATTTAAAACCGACAACCAATGAATTCGGGCAGATCGACATACTTATCGGAAAAGGAAAACAGAACGATCTTTCATCAGTAAACTGGAGCGACTCAAAGTATTTTCTTAAAACCGAAGTTGATGTAAGTTGCGGCGATGATTTTGAATTGCTGAATATAGTTCAGTTATTGTCAGTTCCTTATGCCCTTTACTCCGGAGAAGCCGGAAACGGTTTTGCTAAAGAGTATGCTGTTACTGAAAAACGTCCGGTACTCGATAAAGATGGAAATCTTAGCCTGGGTGTGCCTGATGATGCCCGCTCAAAATTAAATGTAGCCGGCAATATCAACTTTACCGGTGATCTGCTCAGGAACGGAGTCCCTTTCAGCACTGAAACCGCAATAAAGGCCGGTACCAATATTTCAGTTGCAGGAACCGGAACTACTGCAAATCCCTATATAATAAGCAGTAAAGGAACAACTGCAGTGAATCATTATGTAGGCGAGCTTTTAGGAGGAGGAATTGTTTTTTATGTTGATCATACCGGTCAGCATGGCCTTATTGCCAGTTTAAGGAATATAATTTCGACATGGAGCAACGTAACTGCTGAAGTTGGAGCAACCGAAAACAGCACCTGGAACGGGATCTTCAATTCAAATGCAATAGCTGCTCAGGCGGGTCATGTTTCGAGTGCAGCCAAATATTGTCTCGATTTTACAAATGATGGTTTTAGCGACTGGTTCCTGCCAGCCATCGACCAGCTAAACCTCCTTTACAATGCACGCTATGAGATAAACAAACTTATGGCCAGTGACGGGAATCCTGAGACCGAGATCTTATGGCAGGTCTCATACTGGTCATCGACAGAATTTGTCGTAACTTCCATGGCGTCGGTCCTTAATATGCAGGATGGCACATCAGCATCTCTTGAGAAAACTTCACAATTACCGGTAAGGCCTGTTCGCGTATTTTAGACACACTAATATTATTTCTTAATCAGGTCTGAAATTCGTTTTATTATCGCCGGGAATTCCGAAAGAGTCTTCCTGATCGATTCAAGTTCTACCATATCAACATCTTCCTTTATCCTTGCTGAATAGTCAATCAGATATCTGAATTTATATTTACCAGCAAGTTCCATGAGGTCTTCAGCAAAAGCCTCAATATTATAGAGAATAAAAGTATCCTTGATCTCTTCCCACTTTGGAATATATATATTCTTTAGCAGCATTACAATTTCAGGAATTTTTTCAGATAGTTCAGGAGGGAGAGAATCAAGGTCATCAGTTTTGTAACCCTCTTTTATCTCGGGAACAGGTTGCGCGGTGAACTTAAGATGTTTTTTGAGCACATCGAAAAGGTCAGCCCTGGTAACCGGTTTATACAGAACTCCGTCGAAGGCACTGTAACTCTCGATCCTGCCGGCGCTCATAACTGAGGCAGTAAATGCTATTATGGGAATATTCTCTAACTCCGGGTTAACCTTAATCAGTTTTGCGACTTCGAAACCGTCAATTTCAGGCATCCGGATGTCGAGAAGTATGAGCGAAGGAGAGCAGTGATCGAGCATTTCGAGAGCCATTGTGCCACTTGTGGTTGAAAGAACTGACAGTCCGGATGCTGACAAGAGATTCTCAATGGTTTCAATGTTAGAGAGAACGTCATCAACAACCAGTATTTCTGCCTTTTCAAAAACAACCTCCTGAAGATCATCGTGATATTCAGCCTCATGAAAGACAGCACCGCTTATTTCTATTTCCGGGAAAACAAGCTTGAATACCGACCCTGAACCTTCCCGGCTGGTAACAGAAAGCTGACCATTCATTTTCTCCACCAGCCGCCTTGAAATAGCCAGTCCAAGCCCCGTGCCTCCATACTGGCGATTCGACTGACCAGACTGTTGCCTGAACGCTTCGAAAATAACTTCCAGCTCCGATGCAGGAATTCCTATTCCTGTATCTTCAACCTGAATCGCCAAAAGACCTTTTCTGTCATATATATGACTGAATGTTAGTCGTATACAAACAAATCCAGCATGAGTGAATTTTATTGCATTTCCTACAAGGTTAAAAAGCACCTGTTTAATGCGTATTTCATCGAGCATGACCACGGACGGAAAATTCGGATCCACATATGTTTTCAGTTCCAGGTTTTTGGCTTTTGCATTATCCCTGAACAATAATATTATCTCCTGCAGAACAAAGCTAAGGTTTACAGGATGCAGGGTAATGTCGAGTTTTCCAGCTTCTATTTTTGAGAGGTCAAGGATATCATTAAGCAATGACATAAGAAGTTTACCGCTGCTCAGAATCGACTTTATCATTCTCTGATGTTGTTTCGACTCCAGCTTATGATATAGCGCTTCGCTGAATCCCAGGATTGCATTCATCGGAGTGCGGATCTCATGGCTCATATTAGCCAGAAATTCCGATTTGGCCTTATTGGCCATCTCAGCATCATGCTTGGCCAATCTTAATGCGGCTTCCGTTCTTTTCTGGTCAGTAATATCCCAATTAGTACCAATCATCCTGACGGGTTTACCTGATTGGTCACGCTGAACAATGGCATTTGCACTTATGTTGTGAACAGAAGCATCGGGCCAGACGACCATGAACTCTGTATCAAACTCTTTTTCCCCGCTTAACGCCATTTCAATTTCCTTTTTCCTGAGGGCAACTTCATCGGCATGAAGGCTTGAAAGCCAGCTCTCATAGGCAGCTTCGAAGTTCCTGCCCGAAAAACCGTAAAGAGCAAACATCTGGTCATCCCAGATCATTTTATCCTCAACAAGATCCCAATCCCAAATCCCTACCCCTCCGGCCCGTGTAGCGAGCGACAAACGGGCTGATGTCTGCCTGATCTTGTTTTCATTATGTTTACGTTCGGTAATATCGCGTTCCACAAAAAGAATACTATCGGGCTTTCCATTAGAGTCGAGCATAAGAGTCGAATTGACATCGATATAAAACCGGGTACCATCCTTCTTTACTCCAATGTATTCTGACAATTCATTATTTTTCTTGCCTGAAAGCAGCAACTGTATGTTCTCGTATAACAAAAAATGATTCGACGGGTCGATAAAATCAAAAATGCTCTTTCCCATAAAATATTCCTTATTCTCACTTGAAAAACCGTACATTTCTGCAAGCTTGTCGGAAACGAGCTGAAGTTTACCATCGAGGCCTACCATTCCGATTCCGTCAGGGGAGGCGACGATAATGGCCTCCAGCTTTTTATTGCTCTGTTGCAGTGCTTCTTCTGCATTTTTACGGTCGGTAATGTCATGAACAACAGTAAAACGGTACATTTTATCCTGAACAAATATGTTTTCAGCCGAAAGTATAACACGCTTAATCTCTCCCTGCTTTGTTTTAAGGTCAGTTTCAGCGTTATAAACATTACCGTTAACGTCGGTATTTCTTAAGATTGCATCCTTAACCGCAGGATTCAGAATCCCCAGTTCACCTGCTGTCCTCCCAATTACCTCATCCTTTTCAAAACCAAAAAGGCTGTAAAACACATTATTAACTTCAATATATTTTCCGGTTAGCAAATCGCTTAGCCCGCATGCAGAAGGGTTTATATAAAACAGTTTCGAGAATTTTTCTTCTGACAGGTAAATTTGTGAAATATCTTTTGTAACGCCGAAAATTACAGGCTTCCCATCCCAGAATCCGTGAGACACCCTTGTTTCGACAGGGATCTGCATTCCTGATTTTGTAACAATCGGAACGGGACAAAATTCAGCCTTGCCCTCAAGCATTTCACCTACAATACGGCCTGCCTCTGCTCTGCGTTCAGGAGGATGCACCTCCAGAACTGACCTGCCGGCAAGCTCTTCTGCCGAATAATTAAGCCTGTTAATAACAGTAGCATTGGTATGGATTATATTTCCTTCCTGATCGAGAACAAACAGAAAATCATCGATAGTGTTAAAGAACGTTTCGTAATTAATACGGATCTGGCTGAGTTCCTCCTCCGATTTTCTACGGTCACTGATATCAAAAAAAGTTACCACAGCACCTTCAATTTTGCCGTTTATTATGATCGGATATGACCAATATTCTGCCGGAAAGCTTGTTCCATCCACTCTCCAGAGCACTTCATCATCTGCATGAGTACCCTTTTCATTCTGCAGTGCAAGGTTAATCTTGCAATCACTGGCAGGAAAATGGCTGCCATCGGCATGAGTATGGTGTATGGTTAGGTGCATGTTTTTCCCGAGGAGCTGATCGGGACTTGAATATCCCAAAATCTTAAGGCAAGCGCTGTTTGAGAAGGTGCAGCATCCATTCTGGTCTATCCCGTAAATAGCCTCAGCCGAGGAATTCAGTATTGTATGGAACCTCTCCTTGCCTTCCTTGAGTTCAGCTGTAAGATTTTCGGCAATATGCTGCGCCCTTAATCTGGTATGGAGCAGTAGCCAGGAAAGAAAAAATATCAGGAAACTTATAATTATACCGCTTATGAGAACAAGCAACCTGTCTCCCTTAAAAAGCGATGGCTGTACTCCCGACTGAGTGAATACCAATGTCCATTTTTTACCATTGAATTCCATGGGCAAACTAAGCGTTCTCAATAAGCCTTGAAAAATGTTTACCGGGTTGTTTTTCTGGCTTTCGAACAACAGATCTTCATCTGAAATGATTTCACCATCATACACCTGCAATTGAATTCTGCCTTTTTGGATCAGGTTCCACCTGCCCAGTACATCCTCCATCAGGTCATTCATCCGGTATGAACTATACACCCAACCAATTATGGATGACCGGCGCTCTTCAACGGTTGAAGCAGGCAAATCATTCCTGTAAACCGGAACGAAAATCACCGTCCCCGCCTGAACATCCATGTCCGTTTCCTGAACCAGGGTTACTTTGCCCGAAAGGGCAGTAATATTTGAATCACGTGCTATCTCCATTGCCTTCCTGCGCACCGGCTCGGAAAACATATCGAATCCGAAAGCTCTCAGATTCCGTCCCGTAAAAGGTTCCAGGTAAAGTATGGAAGTATAAAAATCATGGTCTCGCAGAGGCCATATTTTATAATCCGGGAAACCATCCTCTTTTATTCTTCGAATATGACGCTGAAGCTCATTTTTTGGAACAATTAATGAAAAACCCATTCCCTGTATGCCGGGGAGATTCTTTTTAATACCGGATTTCTCGTAGAATTTCTTCCAGTCCTCTCTGGAAACTGTATCAACTGCCGAAAACAAAGCAGCTCCGCTGTTTAACAATTGGGCATGTTGGTTAAGACGTCCAAGGATCTTACCCCGTATGTCGGAGCAAACATACTGCAATTCCTTACGAGCCTCATTTTCAAAATCATTATCGCTATATAGGACACCTGCAATTGTCAGCGCGAGACTTGCCATAAGCATAATAGCAGGCATCCAGCCAATTCCGGTGGCTGACCTGATCAGGAATTTTAATTTCTTCATCAGTAAGCAGTTAAAAAAAAGCAATTTATCAAACCCGGATTATTGGCGTTTCCCGTCAACTCATGCATGGTAACTAATGCCAAAAGTTCGCCCATTACTTAAGTATTCCGGGTGCAAAGATAAATATATTCCATTAAAAAAACCTTCGGAAAACAGAAGGGGAAGCATGAAAAACAAGGTCATCTTTCGGGTTTTGAAAGACGTATTGTCCCAAAGAATGAAGTAAGTTTTTGAAACAGGTTAAAATAAAGAGCCAGATAAAGAATAAGCGTAACAATCCAAATCACGATAACATTGAACCAGTATGTATCTATTTCAAAATTGCCTGCCCTTTTTACGGGAGCATAAAAATGTGCCCGCCCGAATTTTGATGTTGCCTTCATATAGCCGGGATTAAATTTCTGTATGATCCTCTCTGCATGCTCAACAGTTTTCTCTCCGGGCTCCTGATCGAGGACAACAAATATAAGATTGTTGTTCTCATACTCATTGCGCAACTTAACAACACCAGCCTGTCCTATTGTTTTTACAAGTGAATCGCTGACAGAATCGATCCGTTCCGTCGCCAGCTTCCTGCGGTTCATGTAGATTTTTCTCAGAGAATCGAGATATTTTATTGCTTCATCTTTTATGCCGGAATCTAAATTTCCGGGATTCAGACTCTGCCTCCATTCTCCCGGAATCAAATCTGCCATTTCCGACAATTTGCCGATATACATATTTGTTCTCAATAGCTTCGCTTTAACTACTTTAGCATAAGAAGCGCTGTCTATATATTTATTGCAGAATACAAGATCGTTTTTCAGCTTATTGATGAGGAATGAGGCGTAATATTCATTCTGGCTTTCATCAAGCTTATACCTGAAATAGTTTTTTTCGTACCTGTTGTTTTTAAACTGCTCCGTTGCAAGCGCTTCGAAAGACCATCTGGCGGTCATTAAATCACCGATAACCGGAACATATTCCCGTGAAGAAAAACCGGTTAAATGAAGCTTGTCATATTTTACCATTACTCCGCTGAAAAGCAATTGTGGAATAATAATGAAGGGTATCAGAATGTAAATTGCAATAACCGATGTAAATGCCGACGACAGGTTAAGTCCAAGCATATTGGCAAAGCATGAAGTAGTGAAAAGGACAAGCCAGTAACTGGCTGTCATTCCCTTTATTTCGAGAATAGCGTTGCCAATGACAATGAATGAAAGGGTCTGAATTGCTGAAAGGATAAACAACAACATAACCTTTGAATTCAGATAACTAAACCAGCTTAGATTTAAAAAGGACTCTCTTTTAAGTATCTTCCTGTCCTTAACTATCTCTTCGGAACTGATCATTAGCCCGAAAAAAAGTGAGGTGATAATACACATGAAGAGATAAGCAGGGATGTTGTCATTTTCGCTGAACCTGTATACCGCACCGCCCGATGATTTAGTGAAGTACGACAATAGGAGAGCCAGAAACGGTGGTCCGAGAAGGCTGATTACAAGATACTGGTTATCCGCAATCTTTGACAGGAGATCACGTTTGAAAAATATTGTCGATTGCTTCAACAATCCGGGAATGCTGTACTTGTTATCGGGAAGTGAAATTAGTTTTTTCCCATCCAATGCACCTGATTTCCCGACTTTTTCCCTGAATTTCTCAGCCCATTCCCCGGGAGATACCTTTCTGATCCTTGTTGCCCTGCCATGTTCATCAACAACCTTGGCCTCGATGATCTGAAGAAGCTGGTCAGTATTAACGTTTCCGCATTTTACACACTGATCCTCATCCTTGTTGGCATGATTCGTAATTGTCTTGAAATAAACAATGGCCTCTGTGGGATTTCCATAATAAACCTGAAAGCCTCCCTTATCGACTATCATTATCTTGTCGAACATCTTGTAAATATCCGATCCTGGCTGATGAATGTTTACTATTACAAGCTTACCCTTATAAGTCTGATCCTTAAGGAGGCTCATTACAATCTCCGAATCAACTGACGACAACCCCGATGTTGGTTCGTCAACAAAGAGTATCGTCGGTTCGCGAAGCATTTCCAGGGCAATATTGACTCTTTTCCGTTGGCCTCCGCTGATTATTTTTTTAAGCGGATTTCCAACTTTCAGGTCTCTGATTTCATTCAGATCAAAATCGAAAAGTGTCCTGTTAACAGTATTAAGTATTTCTTCGTCGGAGAGGTTATTGAGGCAAAGTCTGGCATTAAACCAGATATTCTGAAATACGGTAAGTTCTTCGATTAACAAATCATCCTGAGGCACAAAGCCTATAACACCATCCAGATTAACTCTTTCGTCCTTATCATAAAGATTATATCCGTTTATCAGCACTTCGCCACTCTGCGGCTCAAGCGTTCCGTTAAGCACGCTAAGTGTGGTGGATTTGCCGGCGCCACTGCCACCGAGGATCCCAACCAGCTTCCCGGATTCTTCATGAAAATCCAGGTTATGGATTCCGTTATTGCTGTTTCTGAAGCTGAACGAGACATCGTTTGCATCAAGGCGAATCTTAAAATCGAAAAGCGATTCAGAGATCAACCCGGTAACCTCAGAATAGTACACCGTCTTTATTCCATGACCTCTGATAGATGATCCATTATCAAAAATATAAGTTTGATCCGGGAAAATTATCTGACCGTTCAGGTAAAGCTCTTCTCCGCCCGAATATCTTAGAATGTATGAGTTGGTGCTCGGAATATTAAGAAATCTAATGCTGCCGTCAATATTTTCACTTAAAAGGTGCTTTATCTCAGGGGAAGGTGATGTCATGTCCCCATCAATTACCAGAACCCTGTTCTTTTCATTAATATCGCTGATGCGATTCAAAATGAAACATTTAATATTCCCGAATTCATTATCGGGGATATTGAAAGCAGATGCAACAGTGGCAAGAAAATCTGTTTCAGTCTCGGAAATATCCTCACGCAGTGAAAGATACTCTATCAGCTGCACAACAACATATATCTTTTGCTTCTGATGAAGCTCTTCGTTTATCTTTTCGCATATGCCGAGGATCCTCATAGCATTAAGCGAAATACGCTTTCTGTCCCTGACGGTTCCCTTCCTGATGCTTTCCGAATTGTAAGAGGAAAGATAATCCTCGAACAGTTTCATATATCGCTCTATTAATTCAAGGTTCAGATGACGCGAGAGGAAAGACCTGACAATGTCTTTTTCTCTGCTTGTTACAGCCGTCTCGTCATGAATATCTCCAATCAGCGCAAAGAGTTTTACAAGTGCATCTAAAACAGTTTCGCTCATATAAACTTATTTTAGTTAAACATGAATAATATAAAATATAGCAAGCCGGAACTTTGAAATCATGCAGGAAAACTTATATTTGCCTAAGCTAAATAAAAGTTGGAATTTACAAAAAATCAGGATTGCAAATCAGGTACCTGATATAAATTAAGGATATACTGAAAAACAATTTCCGCCTTTTTCTAACTAATTAACATACAAATAAATGCCGGATTTCGGTTCATATCTGGAATATCAGGGTTTGCCCGATTATGAGACTATCAATCGTCTTCTGAAATCTATGAAGGAATCCGAGTTATTCCTTCAGCTTGACAAAACCACGGGAAAACGGTTATATTCAATTCTGGTTGAATGTCTTGAAAACAATATCAGGCATTCCTCCGTAAGTCCTGCATTCAATCCCGCATATAATTCTTATATAACTGCGAGAAATCTGGGCACCAGGATTGAAATAAAAACAGGTAATACGATTGAAAAGTCTAAAACAGCCCTTTTAGCAAAAAAGCTTGATAAAATAAACCGGCTGGAATGCCATGCTCTGACCTGCTTTTATGATGAGGTGATAAACAAGCCGACAATCCCCGGAAGCGACGGGGCTGGTGCCGGATTGGGATTCATAATGATAAAATTAAAATCGGGCAACAATATTGACTATAGATTTACAGAGATTGATGACCAATTCTTCTTTTTTGAGATAAAAATATTAATTAATAAACACATCATGAGAAAGTTAATTTTCGAAAAGACTGAAAACTCACCAAACGTAATACTCGATCCCGAGAAAAACATTTTTGAAATTTCAGGTGAATCAAGGCCCCCTGATGTTGGTACCTTTTACGGAGAAATACTCAGGTGGTTCGATGAATTTACGGTTCATCTCCTCAAATCTCCCATCAGTCAGGAACCGGTGATATTTAGTTTTGATCTTGAATATTTCAATTCGTCTTCAGCAAAATATATTCTCGACTTTTGCAAGCAAATTGCAGCAATAAAATCAAAGGGCAGCAATATCCTGGTGAAATGGAAATATGAAGAAGATGATGCTGATATTCTTGAGGCTGGAGAGGAAATGTCGAGGATAGCCAAACTCGCTTTTGAATTTGTGAAGAAATAAATCAAAAAGATGTTTTAAATTTCGCCCGGTTTAAAAATCCGCCCTTTTCATGAAAAAACTAAACTCGGCCTCAATATTTCTTCTGTTCCTGATAATAGCACAATCGCTGACAGGCTGCAAAAAAGAAGAGCAGGACACAACAATTATGACTGATATTGATGGCAATACCTATGATCTGATTACAATCGGCACCCAGGTATGGGCAAAGCAAAACCTTAAAACCACCAGGTATAATGATGGCACAATGATTCCCCTTGTTACCGGAAATTCAGGCAACAGCTGGGAGAGTCAGAGTGCCGGGGCATATTGCTGGTATGGCAATGACGAAACCCAAAATGGTGGAACCTACGGTGCATTATATAACTGGCATGCAGTTAACTCTGCAAAACTTTGCCCTGCCGGCTGGCATATCCCAACAAGGATTGAATGGATAAACCTTACATTTACGCTCGAAGGCCCGCTTGTTGCCGGAACGAAACTAAAAGAAGCCGATACAATCCATTGGGCAGGTCCTGCTCCCGACAGCTCCCCGTTCCCTGTAGCAACAAATGAAAGCGAATTCACCGCCCTGCCGGGAGGCTCCCGTTCCGGTCCTGTTTTTTCAGGCCTAAGAATTTACGGGGTCTGGTGGTCATCCACTTCTGACAATTCCGATAATTCCTGGAGCTTCAACCTTTATGGGAACATCGAATCAACAGATATAAATTCTTACAGCAACAAGGATGGATTCTCTGTTCGCTGCCTTCGTAATTCAAATTAGCTGTCCCAATCTTTCTGATTTTATTTGTCGGGTTGAACTATAGTTATCCAATGTCGTTTAGTTAAGCCCGGGTAATCAGTTTCTTACTCCCACATTTTACCCCCCTGCCCCCCATGGGCATAGCCGTCAAGCTAAGAGGTGTTAGTGGGTTAATTATAAAGCAGATAGTAAAGTTAGTAATTTGTATGTAATATAGGGGGGTATGCGAACCTATTAATAAGAAACTAATAAAAAAGTTTAAAACTGTTTTTTCAGAGCAACAACTTCGAAAACAGGCATATGAAAGCGGTTTTTGTAAAAGGGGTTCGAAATTTTCCCCGTCCATGTTCTTTGACAGTTTATTATTCGATGCAACATCAGTGAGCACTAAGAGTTACAACCAAATGGCTATAGAAACCAAATCAGTCCATAAGGTAGATATCTCCAAACAAGGCATTGACCAACGTTTTAATGAATCGGCTTTAAAGTATATTCAATCGCTGATGAGTAAAACACTTTCCACACAGGTATCCCAGTTCATTGAGAATGGCTGGCTTAAATTTTTTAACAGGGTTAACGTAAAGGATTCCAGTAAGTTTGACCTGCCTGCGAAACTTAAGGACAAGTTACCAGGTTTTGGAGGAAGCGCTTCAAAGTCTGGAGTATGTATACAATATGAATTTGAAATAAAATCAGGCAACGTAAATGATCTGACAATTACCCCAGCCAACCGTCCAGACACAAAAGATGCTTTAGCAACCATAGATGCAGTCAAGAAAGGAGATCTGACAATACGCGACTTAGGATACTTTGCTTTAAAATACTTTATAGCTGCAAAGAAAGTAGGAGCATTCTTTTTATCCAGGCTCAATGCAAAAATTATTGTTTACCAGATGAATGGGAATGCATTTGAAGAACTTGATTTTGGTCAACTCTATCAAAAGATGAAAAAAAACAAGATCGAACGGCTTGAAAAAGAGGTATATATTGGCAGGGACGAGAAATTACCAGTACGGCTGGTCATTGAATTAATGCCTGATGAAGTCTTTAGCACACGAATGCAGAAAGTAAACAAATACAATAAAAAAAAGGGACACCAAACAAGCCGGGATTATAGAAACAGAGCCAGACTAAACCTGTTTATCAGTAATGTGCCACTTGATATGCTAGATGGAGAAGCTATTGCCAAGATATATAGAATACGATGGCAGATAGAATTAGTATTTAAGATCTGGAAATCAATATTCGGTTTAGATAACATTACCCCAATGAAATATGAACGATTAATGTGTACACTCAACGCCCGTCTGTTACTAGTTTTGGTAAACTGGGAAACATTCATGGTACAAAGAGGACTTTTGCTAAGAAGAACAGGAAAACTATTAAGTATCATCAAATGCTTTAATACACTAAAGGATAATAGTGAAAAACTAAGACATATACTGGCAAAAGGAGGCGAAGGAATAAAACAATGGATAAACTGGGTAATAGAAATATTTGAGTCAAAACATTGGTTGGAAAGAAAGAAAAATAAACTTGGATTAGCAGAAATATTATGTCTAAATATTTTATAATCAAAGATATATGACTATATTTAATAAAAAAAGCGAGACGCCCAACACAGCAAAATCTCGCTATTTAATAACCGAAAAAATGTTCTTTAATATGAGTAAAATTACAACAAGCAAACCTGTTTTCAAAAGAAATGGGATTAAAAATAGTCATGCCTGCTGAATATCAGAGAGTTAGGGAAATTAGCTTGACGGCTATGCCCT
>CAIMVD010000198.1 GCA_903844815.1 uncultured Bacteroidota bacterium
GGACTGCCACCCAGGCTTTATAAGCCGGACGTCCCTTTCCGGACGATAATCGCTCAAGCAGATTAACCACGCCACGACGATGTGATTCAACCGCATCATCATGAGGAGCTTTACGATATGTGGTAATAAGGTCAGAGTAGAGAGCCACACGCCAGGAGACGTTTCCGTGGAGGTCCATAGTTGTTGTAACAAGGGCGTCGTTACCTATTACAGCCCTTACTCTCTCCATAAATTCCCCCTCCGGATCATCAACACCTTCAACACTGCAAGCCCCATGATTGTAAAACCAGAATGCATCGTATGGCATGTTACTCCGGATAATCTCAAGCGCACTATTGACAAAAGCTTCAAATGATTCTCTGGTTACCGGACCTCGTCCGCCGCCTCCGCCAATTAAAGAAGGAAGCCAGATTGCAGACTGACCCATAACGGAATCCTTACTAAGATAGACTGGCAAAGAAAGCGGCCTCCCTGTTATAGCCTGTCGGTTGGGCATAAAAACGCTGTTTTCAATCTGTATTCCGGCAATTCCTATACGTGGTTTCTTTTGCTCTGCTGAGGCATCGGTAATAAACAACCCTGCCAACAGACAGAAATTCATGAGCAATAAATTGATCTTCATTTTCTTGGTTTTTTTTGTTTTAGGTAATTTCATTTATGATTATTAACTCATTAATACATTAAATTAATATTGTATTTGATTTACAGTACATTAATAATTTGTAATACTATGTCGTTTAGTTAAGCCCGCATAATTAGTTTCTCACTCCAGCTTTTTTACCCCCCAACCCCCCAGTGGGGTATTCTTAAATCCCCCCTTGGGGGGTTGGGGGGTAAAACGCAAGGAGGTAGAGTGGTTTCGGTTACAAAATACTGCTTCCATGTTTGATAATAATATTCCTTAACTAAACGCCATTAAATTGTAATATAAATCAATAACTGGCAACTTAGGTTAATTAGTCAATTTTTTCATAATATGGCAATTGATTCAATCCCGCATCTGCACTGATTGTCTTTGGTCCCGAGATTATCTTTCCGTCAGAACTCTTCCATTTACCCTCAGGAATTACGACTGTCCTTTCCACAACACCTTTTTTAGTCACTGGAGCAACAAGCAATTTATCGCCAAGAAGAAACTGGTCGGTTATACCGGCATATCCTTTATTGGGATAATTAAACTCCAGAGGTTTTACAATTGGTTCACCTGTTTTGGCTGCCTTCAACGCAAGTTCAAGGATATATCCCTTATATTTTTCACGGATCGCTACTGCAGCCTTTACAGCTTCGAAGTGCTTGGTGTCAAGCACTCTCCACGGGGCAACTGAAAACTGCATCATCGGCATAAGGGCATGAATCTGTGCTGAGCGGACAATGGACTCCTGGTCCATTTTATCAAGATTCTGAAAGGAAGTAAACTCCCCTCCCCCAATAAGATCGGGACACGAAAAATAATAACCTGCCAATCCTGCAGCAAGCATATTTGGAATTAATAACTGAAGTGCTTCGAAACCATGGTCCTTGTCGCGAAGCCTTTCAACAAGCGGCTGTCCGCCCATCTTCCACATTGCCCTGTATTCATTAAGGGGATAATCCAGTCCAATCTTGCCATAAAGTTCAGAATGTTCCTGGGGTGTTGCTCCGGTTTTATAAGAATGAACTCCTTCATAGTATTGAAAATCACCGGCATCAAATTTGAATCCGTCAACGCCAATTTCCCTCGTTAACTTATTGAGCTGGGATTTATACCATCCGGCAGCTTCGGGATTTGTAAAATCCAGAAGGGCGCTGGCTCCGTTCCACCACCGGACAATTGCAGGGCTGCCTGAATCATCGGTTACAAAGCACTTCTTTTTCTCCAAAGCGCGATAGGCATCACAGTCGGGACTGACAAAAGGACAAACCCATACCATCACCTTAAAACCGAGCAAATGCAATGAGTCTACCATTTTCTTTGGATCAGGAAATCTTCCCGGATGAAAATTAAGTTTCCCGTAATCTTCCTGCCAGTTGTCATCAATCATTAAAACTCCGGGGGGGAATCCGTTTGCAATGATACTCCTTGCATAAGTCAATATGTCTTTCTGGTTCTGATTGTATACAAGTTCAATCCAGGTGTTATACTGCGGACTCGTAAAAAGAAGCTTATCGGGCATTTTGCCTGACGGAGGAAAATAGGTTTTGCTGGCATAATTATAGGCATCTCTCAGGTTTTCGCCAGCTTTATAATATTGAATATCTTTCCCTTTGAGATTTAATTTACCGGAACTATAATCAATCCTGAACGGCTGTTCGGACCATATTACCATACCGTTACCTGAAAGAAGCAATGGCTGTGCCTGGTTGCCGGAATTTGAAGTAAGATCAGCCTTGTAAGGCTGCTTTAGTGGCATCCGGTACCCATCATTGATAATGCCCGTCCACCAGGATATTCCACTTCCTGAATCAATGCTCAGACTATCTCTTAATTTTTCCGGTTGAGCTGAAGCCGTGATTGACGCAATTACTGCGATGATAAAAACAAAATTTATCTTCCTCATATTCGTTCTTTATTTTACAAATGCCTTTATAATTATTGCCCTTCCGCCCGCTTTGTTTGTAATCCTGTAGCTTCCTGCAGCAGCGGGGATCACAAAGGTCTCGGCATAACTGAACTGCTGCGATAGTCCGTTTGCGGTTTCAACATTGATGCTGCTTCCTTCTACAAGACTCAGTACATGGCATTTTCCCTCCGTTAACACCATAATCTCTTTATTGAAATGATACCTGTGAACATCGTATAAATGAGTATCATGTGTAGGCAAATGCCAAAGTTCCCAGTCTTCCCCCTGATCAATTAGTTCAGGTTTTGAAACAAGTTTTTGCTGTACATAATCCCCCTTCCGTTCAAAATAGAGATTATCCATTCCTCTTTCAATATTCAGGGTACGCGGTTTCCCATCGAGGTCAAGCCGGAGCCAGTCGTACATCTTGAAGGTAAAAATATAAGGAGTGGAGCTTATCTCAAGCACAAGATTGTTTTGACCCGAGCCATGGATAGTTCCGTATGGAATGAGGAAAAGATCATGTTTCGAAGCCGGGAGCTTCTGAACATATTTTTCAATTGCCAGCGGAAGTGAATCTTTAAAACTTCTCTCAAGCTCTCTTTTGAATTCAGACGGATTGATGTTATACTGAAACCCGAGGTAAACAACTGCATCATTCTTTGTGTCAAGAATATAATAAGTTTCTTCCTGCGTAAATTCCTCCCCGAAATGCGTTTTCATATAATCCGGCCGGGGATGACACTGAACCGAAAGGTTTCCACCGTCGAAAGTATCGAGGAAGTCGAAACGGATCGGAAATTCAGTACCAAAGCGACTGTAGCAATCCCCCAGGACAGCCTCCCCCTGTAGAAACATTAAGGAATCGAATGAAACTTCGAGCAACCTACCGCTACTTTCAAAAAGAAGTCCGTTTTCAGGAACAATGAGTTCAAACGACCACGCATAGTTTGGTACGTCTTTGTTCAGGCCATCTATATGATCCTTTATCCATGTTCCGCCCCAGGCTCCCGGCTCAAACCATGGTCTGACCCTGAAAAGGTTATGGCTCATCACTTCAAGCGAATCTTTCAGATCCTCTCCGTACATCCAGGCAGGGTCATCGGGTCTTTGTCCGTCGATAACAATATCGGTTTCAGGCAGGATATCCTGTTTATGTCTGTTCAGTACAACCCAGTCGACAAAATAGAACCGTTTATACATTTCTTTCGGATCGGCTGGAAAAGCGGAACCAAGGTTAGTGATACTGCCTGCCCTTGACCTGAACTGGATCTCGTTTTTTGGGAGATCAATATAAATCAGGAGGCCCTCCCAACCCGACAGTGAGGCACCCGGACCGATTATTAAGTTAATCCCGGCATCAGCATTGCAGGTAAGCGACTTAAGGTTTTCAATTTCGAAGAAATCCTCCAGTACCAGATCGGTCCGCTTTCCAAAAAGAGGGTCATCTGCCCCCGTAAACGGAGCAATCATTTCCTGAATGGTTTCCGGTGATTTAAGGAATTCAGAAGTATTTCTCCAGGCTGTTCTTTTTCCGAGATTTGCAATGCATCTGTCGAGGTTATCACGGAAATGATCATAGAAAACCCCTATATAGCCGTCAATAATAACTGTCTTATAATTGATAATAATGGCTGCAAGCGATTCAAAACCTTCAAAGATCATCTCATCCTCCAGTTTCATGGAAGGGTAGATATCATAATTGTCCCCACCCGTATCAGGCTTTACAGAGGGTAGAAGATACTGAGAAGTTCTGCGCAATTCACTTTTCATTTACTATCTCTTTCTTATCACTGCAACAAATCCACCATTTTTTGCCATAATTACTTTTAGTTTCCCCGTTTTAAGAGGAACAAGGGCCTTTATTATTGCAGAAGGTTCCTTATCGGAGTTTTTAGCATCTGACCATGTTTCGGCTTCATAATCTCCCAAAGGTAAAAAGCCAAGATCCAGTTCGATACTTTTGCCGATGCTGTTATTCATCGCTCCAACGAACCAAGTATCTCCGCTTCGTTTTGCTATTGCAACATAATCACCCGGATACCCGCTTATAAATCTTATGTCGTCCCAGGTTGTCGGAACTATTTTAAGGAAATCCGCGCCTGGCTTGTTTAAAATGTTGTCGGGATGATCACATACAACTGTAAGAGGACTTTCATAAATTACAAACTTTGAAAGCTCGGCTGCCCTTGTATTCCAAACTATTGCCGGGGTCTGCTGCTTGAATTGTTCCTTTGTTACATTAAGAAAAGCCCCTGGTGTATAATCCATCTGTCCGGCAAGCATTCTCGTGAAAGCCAGTTTAACATTATGCTCGGGGCTCATCTTGTCAGAGAATTTGTAGTATTCATTCCCCATAACCCCTTCGCGTGTGATCATATTGGGCCAGGTTCGAATGATTCCATCGGGTTTGTAAGCTCCATGAAAATCAACAAGCAAATGATTCTCTGCCGCACATTTGATAATGTCGTGATACCAGTTTACCATATACTGGTCGTCACGGTCCATGAAGTCGATCTTGATGCCTGCAACACCCCATTTTTCATAAAGAGGGAAGGCCTTCTTATAGGCAGCATTTCTGTTTACATCGCTGGAGTAAAGCCATACAATTATCTTCACATTTTTTGACTTAGCATAACTAATAATCTCAGGCATATTTATCTGGGGAGCCCATTTTGTTATATCGGCTTCCGGAGTATTGAATTTTCCATACCACTGCCAGTCGACAAGCATATATGGCCATCCCATTTCCGAAGCCAGGTCGATATACTGCCTGATCACAGGCATCTCCATCTTAACCTCACCGCTCCACCAATGGTCCCAGGCGCACATACCGGGCTTAATCCATGAAGGATCCTTTATAGCACAGGGATCATTCAGATTCTGGATGATCTCCGACTCAATCAGAGTACCAGGCGATTCACCTATCATAAGCACCCGCCATGGAGTATAAACCTCATCGGCAAAACGGACTTTAACTCCATCTTCTGATTCACCCGGGATTGGCACAAGCCTGGTAGTAAGCTGATTCTGCCTGCCGTTCGTTCCCAGGTAAAAAGCAGAATAATTATCAATTTTGGCTTCGGTAACAGCAACCCAGAGATTATTTCCATAATCCATCAGGAAGGGCATTCCGGCAACAGTCTTTTCTGTGACATAACTCAGGGGATGCTCGAAGAATTCCGACTCGTTCGATGATGAATATCCACCGTATTCAACAACCCAGGCTTTGGGATCACCAGGAATACTGAATGTAGTAAGTTCCTTTGTGATTTGTCTGTCGCCGACCTTTCCTGCCCTCGATAACTTATACCGTAGTGCTACGCCATCGTTATAGGCTCTTACAAAAAGGTCCATCTGACGCATAGGACCAGACTTCTCTTTCAGAAACAGATGCAATTCGCTGTAATTATCAACTATTTCAGCGTGTTTCGATTTAACCGCCGGGATCCATTTTTCATTGAAATTCTGAATTGACTGATCAAGAATTTCAAAGTTGCCTGATAAGGGTTGTTCATCCCTGAATTCGAAACCAAGCTGCGATGTATTTATGACAGTCTTCCCTTTATATGAAACTGACCATGTAAGGTTTGCATCATTAATTACAGCGAGAACAATACTATTGTCAGGTGACTTTACTGTCACAGTCTGGGCACCGGTTGCCGTCACGATAAACAGAAACAGAAGCAGCCACCAATTTTTAATTCTTTTCATAGACATTCTATTTTTTGAATTCATATTTAACATTTTCGGGTAATGGATCAACCATTATATAGAGTATCAACTTTTCATGTTTGTAACATTTTATCTGCTGAACCAGATTTTCTGTCCCGGAATCGTCTCAATACTAATAATATCGGCTTCACTCTTATATACAGAAGAACACTTGAAACTGCCTCCTTTAAAAGGATCATAAAGTTTCAGTTTTCCTCCTCTCTGAGAGAATATCGTTACGCCAACGGTTTCTCCGGTTTTCATTTCAGCAGTCACAAGAAATGCGCCTTCGGTTCTGAGTTTATTAAAACTTAAATCCTTCCAGCTTTTGGGAATTGCCGGGAAAATCCTGATGATTCCGGTATGGCTCTGTATAAGCATCTCCTGTACTCCGGATGCGAAAGCAAAGTTGCCTTCGAGGGTAAAAGGCCTGTAGGTCATTTTCGATTTCCCTGTTCCCGACTGGTCGCCATTTACATGAAAGCTGTTGGGAAGACAGAAATCCTGAGCAAATATTCTCAATGCCTCAGCTGCTCCTTCCCCGTCAAATGCCCGGGCTTTTATGTTTCCCAGCCAGCTCCACGAATAACCGCACCACCAGTCGGGACCAATTTTATCGAGAGTCTTAATTGTTGAATCAATTACCAGTCTATCCTTCTCCCCTTTTGAAATATCTACGAGCCCTAACGGGTGAAAGGCAATAAGATGCGAAAAGTGTCGGTGTGATTCATTATATGGAAATCCGGGGGCATAAGTGAATCCCGATGCAGACTCTGTATCATATTCAGGCCACTCAGAGAGGATATCGGTCCATTTCTTTGACTCATCGGCTTTACCCAGTTCCCCTGCAAGCTCCGCAGCCTTCTCAAAAGTAAACCTTACGAGGCCGAGATCGTAATTGGTCATCTCCGGAAACCAGGCCTTCGCTGAATTGTCAAAGATCTCGGGACTTGAACTGATGGGCAGTTTCCTCAATCCGCTGCTGTCTTTAACCGACAATTCGTCGAGGTATACTGCAACGTCCCTGATCCATGGCCAGGCCTCCTTTTCAAGGAATTCCCTGTCCATTGTATAGCGCCAGTGGAGATAGAAATGGTGACCCAGCCAGGCCGAAACAGTCGGTCCGAAGGAATACTGGATCCATCCCCCCATCGGCTGACCGGTTAGTGTTGTAACTCCCGGGACGTTCAATCCACCGGTCCCGAAATAGTTCTTTGTATATTTTTCAAATTCCGGCTTGTTTTTCTGAAGCCAGTCAATAAACCCCCTTTCCTGTTCCATATGGTTGGAACTGTATGTGGGCCAGTAGCTCAGCTGGGTGTTAAGATCATGATGAAAATCGCCTTTCCAGGGAGGGAGCTTCCCGGCATCAGCCGTCCATACCGCCTGAAGCGAAATCGGAGGCGCTCCGTTTCCTGTTGCTGCTCCAAGTTTGTACATCTCGAGGTGCCATTGTTTTGTAAGGATTGAATCGGGAAGGGTAATATCTGATTGAAGCCAGAAATTACTCCACCATGCCTGGTGTTTATCGAATTTTTTGTCGAAACCTTCACTTATGGCGGCAGCTGACTGATTACTGGCCATTACCTGCTTTTCCCAACCTGGATATTCGGAGCTTATACTCCAGCAACCCTCGGTTATGTTTCCCTTCTTTTCCCACCTTACGCTTATCTGGTAACGGAATCCTCCCCAGCCTTCCTGGTTGTATGTGATTGAATTTTCATCTCTTACAACTTCCCCCTTAGGATATCCCAGCCGACGGAGATCCTGTCCGGTGAGTGAGTTTTCAACCCCTGATTCTCCTTCAAGATTGTAGGCCGGAGCAATAAGCTGGGGTATCAGTTCATTGCCAATGCCTTCAAACCGGAACCAACCCACGGGACTTCCGGCATCTACCCAGGTCTGAAGAGATGCCCCGTTTTTCCATTTTATTTTACACAGTGCATCCTTAAGCTGCAGTTCAACCGACTCAGTTTCTCCTAATGAAGAAATATCAAATTCCAATGCGCCTCCGGGTATCTTCGAAGGAGCAGGATTGGCATCATAAGGGGCATCGAACATCTCCTGAACACGCTTGTATTCATTATCCTCCCATTGCTTTCTCACCCATGAGTAACTCCATTCGGGTTTGTCAACGTTTTGCATGGGACGAAGATCCCAAAGGTCAGCCCTGTCGAGCGAAAGCCTCAGCTTTCCCTCCTTCTGCCATACGAGGGCTCCAACCATCCCGTTCCCGAGAGGAATTCCCTCATCCCAGCTCTTAGCAAGCTGATCAAATTTTAAATTATGTTCCGGAAGGGGAAGTTCGCCCTCCATTTTAAAAACGTTCCGGCAAGAGATGAGAAGAAAAATAAATAATACTGACAGAATTGTTCCAATGGGGGATACTCGCAATCTGTTTCCGGGGTTCATAAAGAGGTTAATCACTTTTCTTTAAATTATTTGAGTCATTTATATAATCCATTACAATAGACCCGATGATATTTGCAAATTTTACATTTGGGATTTCCTTTCTCGAAAAATAACGCGGATATTGCCCTTCAAGGAGGGTGACTTCTTCAATCGGGATATTAAACTTTGCGGTATAGATATATTTTGTATTATCATATACGTCACCGGAAAGACAAACATACTTCTTCCAGAACTTATATTCTTTGATGTCGAGATCCAGTTCTTCCTTTACTTCCCTCACCAAGGCCTCCTCAGGAGTCTCTCCCTCATCAACATGACCGCCGATCAGGTCCCAGTGATTAGGAAAGGGAATCCAGGATTTATCGTCACGAAGTGCAAGAAGGAACTCTCCTTTATCATTTTCAAGAATAATAGCTGCAATCTCTTTCATCAGGGAACAGAAGAATCAGCTCATTTTATTTCACCAATATTCCTGAAAGCCGCTGTTGCGGACTCAGCAATATTATGTGATGTCAGGGCAAGGCCAAGGTAGACTTTCGAAGGAAGGTCCAGGGAGTAAGTCGTATAAACTTTCCAGTTTAACCCGTCGGTGCTGTAATAACCGGTAAAGTCATTTTTTACACGACGGAGTCTTATCCAGGTATTTGGAAATGCGACCGGGAATTCAGGTGTCCCTGTAGATACGGCCGGATAGATAGCTTTCATCTCAAGATTTGCTAATTGCCGATATTGAAACTCAAATCCTCCGTTGTTTTTGTTTCTGGGCCTGTTATCGGGAAAAAGCTGAAAGAAAATATGCCTGCTCCCTGCCGTAAGGTCTTCACGTGCCATGATACCCGCTTTTGTGTACAGGTGGGGTGCCGTAAGGCTTTCAACCTGTGTCATGAAATCGAAATCCCCGCTTTTCTCAAAATAGACGAAACCGAACTCATCCTTTACGCCCCAGACGTCTGCTCCTCCGGCAGTAAGGTTGAATCCTCCCTTTACCGAATTACCAGCCATGGTAACTCCGGCAATTGCAGGATTTCCGATATCGGCGGTTTTAAAGCTTTTTACATCAGAGGGCCTTATGTTGCCTTGCTTTATAACATTCTGGCCTGTTGAAACAGAACCGTTAATTAATACAAGAAACATTAAAGCCGGAAATTTCAGTTTTTTAATCATAGTAATTTTTTTTGATTGGAATAATCAGATGGTTGTTGTTTATATTTATTTTGGATAATTAGGTCTAAATCAACCCTGCACCTCCTGCAGTCGTAATAATAAGAATCAGTGCCCTGACGACCTTTGCCGCTGACTCTACAACACTCGCAAGATCTTCGAGCGATTGTGCCGAATCCTTTATTTTTGATGCCAGCTCACTCAGAGCATACGAATCAAGATTTAGAGCATTTATAAGCTCATCACCCGATTTCCGGATAATTGCCTGCTCGAGGCTCCATAATTTAACCGATATACTTTCCAAGTCACGCCGTTGTTCTGGTGTTAGGTCAGGAGATTCTCTTTCCTGTTCCACAACCACAATGGCCAGATGGATCTGTTCGAGGGTTTTGATCTTTTCGGTATTCATAGGGCTTGTTATTTAGGTTTTTCAATCTTGTCAACAGTAGCCTTTAAATCCCTGACCTGCACTGCCATCACCTTAATTCCCTGCAGCGATTCAATTAGTTTCTTCTTTTTCTGAATGGATTCAAGCAGTTCTCTATGGGCCTTTCTCATGCTTTTTGTTGCAGTTATTGTTTTTGACCTGAGCTGTTTTACTGCGTCGAGCCTGGTCTTAAGGTCAAGGTATTGAAAGTCTGCCTGGGTTGAGGATCCCTGCGATTGCCTGATATAGCTTAAATAATTCTGATTGAGGCCGAATTCTTCAGCCCTGATTAATTCGTCGATATTTTCCGATTTGAGAAATTGAAGAAGATTTGTGGTCATAACCGCAACCAGCGTGTCGGCCTGAGGTACAAACTTTTTTATTTCCCGGGCCTGCCTTGACCTTATATATTGTCTCCCTCCCATAATAATAAGCTCCCCTGCAACAGCCCCGATGCCTTCGGGCAGGGCAAAAGTATTGTCTATCCTGTTATATCGCTTTATCAAAGTGTCGAGACCGACACCAAATCCTTCAGTCTGTTTTACAAATTCTTTTTCATACCTGTCACATGAGAGAAGGGCAAGGGATTGTGCGTACTTGTCGATAACCTGGAAAGTAATGTCCGACTTTTCGGAAACATTATATGCATGTGTTTTATTGAAATAAACGCTGTCGAGAACATCGATATGAAACCTGGATACAGACAGGGAATTAGCATACCATACTCCCCTGATTGTCCGGATTTCTGCAAGTTCGGTCATTATCCTGCCCGGAAAGGCAGAGAAGTTTTGGGAATGGTGCGCGAATTGATTTACCGATTCTATCTGCGTCTTTGTAAGGGAGGCACAGCCGCACACCGTCATCGAAACGGTAAGGATGAAAACTAGCTTCTTCATTTTTCCTGTTTTTCCTTTATCTAGTAAATATACAAAGAAAAAATCTAACAGGAATATTGAATCTAGGTTGTTTCTCTTTTATTGATCTCCTCTGCAGACATATTTTGTTACCAACAGTTTCTCTGCGTTACTCTTATAAACCATTGAAACACAAAAACCAAAAGATTAATGATTTTCCCTGTCCAACTAAGAACTGAGCTAAAATTTCAAAGTTTTTTCAGCTGTTCCGACACTTCACTAAGGCTGTCTTCCTGTTTCCAGATCTTTACCAGGTCGCCATTTTTGGTGTACAAAGCAATCACAGGAAACTTTTCAATGTTATAATAACCTTTCAGGAAAAGGGAGCTCCCCTCAGTGCCTACATAAATATTGGGATAGTAATTCAGTTTGTTCTTTGAGATAAACTTCGTTACATATTCAACGGGAAGATAGGTTACCATTGCAACAGAAGCCCTGCTAAATTCCTCAGCCCTTCTGATCAGGTCGTTTGTCAGCACCTGACACTCCTCGCAATCGGGAGAGAAATAAATTATTACTATCGGTTTTCCGATCGGAAGGTCCTGAGCCCTGAAAACCTTCCCTCCGCTCTGCAACATCTGAAAAGGAGGCACTTTACCCGACTGGCTGTAAAGAGGGGTTGATAAGAGAAACACCATCCCCGCAAGAATGGAAAAAAGCTGTTTTAATTTATACATTAATACCGGGTTATTTCATTACTTTCTTAAGAATCCCAAATACGCCTCTTATGAAAGTAGCGCTTGTAAGAACCTTTACAACCTGGTCCTGTGGCGACCTTCCCCTTCCATATGTTGTCCTGGAAGAAGGTCTCGACGATTCTCTTCCCCACTCCGATTGTTGTTCTTTTTCCCTTTGTTTTCTCTCTTCCTCTTCCTGTTTCTCCATTTCCATCTGCGACACTTTGCCGCTCAGAATTTCGTATGCACTCTCCCTGTCAATCTCCCGACTATATTTCTTTACAAGTTCCGAAGAACGATTTATCATGTCAATTTCCGAAGTGGTAAGTATGTCCATCCTGCTGACCGGAGTCCTGAGCATTGTTGCGGCAAGCGGAGTTGGTGTTCCCTTTTCGCTGAGGGCAGTCACCAGGGCCTCCCCAATTCCCAGGCTGGTGATGGTTTCATCTGTTTTATAATATTCTGAAATAGGATAATTTTCTGCTGTAAGTTTAATCGCTTTCCTATCCACCGCAGTGAATGCCCTCAGAGCATGCTGCACTTTCAGTCCAAGCTGCGAAAGAACGCCGTTTGGGACATCGGTCGGATTCTGGGTAACAAAGTAGATGCCTACTCCTTTAGAACGGATAAGCTTTACAATATTTTCGATCTGGTCGAGAAGGGCTTTGCTTGCCTGGTTAAAGATCAGATGAGCCTCATCGATAAAGATCACCAGCTCAGGCTTTGCAGCATCGCCTTTTTCGGGAAGCTGACTGTATACCTCGGCAAGAAGCGAAAGCATGAAGGTTGAAAAGAGTTTTGGCTTATCCTGGATATCCGTAAGGCGTATGATACTTATATAGCCGTTTCCGTTTCTGTCAACCCTCATCAGGTCGCGGATATCGAATGAAAGTTCCCCGAAAAATATTTCAGCTCCCTGCTGCTCAAGCTCGATGATCTTCCTGATTATTATCCCGGTTGTTGAAGTCGATATCTTACCATAATCTTTTTCAATCTCTGCCTTTCCCTCTTCAGTCACAAACTGGATTACTTTTTTCAGGTCCTTAAGATCGAGAAGGGCAAGAGCGTTGTCGTCGCAATATTTAAATATAACCGACATAACGCCTTCCTGAGTATCATTAAGGTCGAGGATTCGCGAAAGGAGCACTGGACCAAATTCCGAGACTGTAGCCCTTAGTCGTACCCCGTCCTGTTCTGAAAGAGTCATCAGTTCAACAGGAAATCCCTGTGCCGAATAGGGAAGTTTTATTTTGGCATGTCTTTCCGTAATAAAAGGCTTCTCCTCGCCCTCTACAGCGATACCGCTGAGGTCACCTTTCACATCCATAAGGAGTACCGGGACTCCCTTACCCGATAACTGCTCTGACAGGACCTGCAGGGTCTTTGTCTTTCCGGTTCCCGTTGCGCCGGCAATAAGCCCATGCCTGTTCATAGTCTTTAATGGAATCTTTACCTGGGCCTCCGCAACCGCCTCTCCGTCGAGCATGGCACTACCGAGTATTATAAAATCACCTTTACAGGTATATCCGTCAATAATGTGTTTTGCAAAAGCATCTGTCTTACTCATGATAAGCAATATTTAGTCTTAAATTAATTCCAAAATAACATTGCGCAATTTAACAGTTTAGCAACAATTTACATAACCCGTCTTGCCTTTAACATCGCAAGCTTCGGTTTGTTGACCATTTTGTCAATAAATTTACACCAGTTTTAGGTCATATCTAAAGTTTTTGTATTTTTAGATCCTGTATTCTTACTTTATTTAAAGAAATCATACGTGAAAGTCGTGCTGTTTTGAACAATCTATAATTATCTGCGTTCTGACCAGTAACTATTGTCAAATAAATACCCTGATTACAAATGAAAACTAAATTAATCTCACAGTTAATTTTACTAATCTTTATTTCCCACACCTCATTCGGGCAGGTTACAGAGCCTGAAAAAACCTTGCGCTCGGTGTCGGCAGATACAATCATTGGATGGAAAACCGGTGGAGTATTTTCTGTTAACCTTGCACAGACCTCACTTACAAACTGGTCATCCGGGGGTCAGAATTCGGTTGCGGTTAACGGCCTTTTCAGTGCCTTTGCCAGGTACACTAATAAAAAATCATTATGGGATAACTCGCTTGATCTTGGATATGGTCTTTTGAAGCAGGGATCAGCCAGTGATTTGATGAAGACCGATGACAAAGTCGATTTTTTGTCAAAATATGGCCGCCAGGCATTCAATAAATTCTATTACGCAATACTATTCAATTTCAAAACACAGATGTCGCCAGGGTATAAATATCCTGATACTGAAAATAAAATATCCGACTTCTTTTCTCCGGCTTCCGTGACATTGGCAATCGGACTTGATTACAAACCAAATAGTTACTTTAGTGCTTTTGTTGCACCTCTGACGCTAAAAAGTACCTTTGTGACCGACAAGAAACTTTCGGATATTGGGGCTTTCGGCGTAACACCAGGTGAAACCATGTTAAATGAATTTGGGGGATATGCCAGATTTATCTATAGCCGAAATGACTTTAAGAACGAATTATTGAAAAACGTATCTTTCACTACCAAGATCGACCTTTTCTCAAATTATATAAAAAATCCACAGAATATAGTGGTCAACTGGGAGACTTTGCTGGCTTTCAAGATTAACAAATTTCTTTCAGCAAGTATAATGACCCAAATCATGTATGATGATAAGATCCAGATCCCTGACGATAAGAACGGGAACGGAATTCTTGAAACGGGTGAATCAGTCAGATCAAAGGTCCAGTTCAAGGAAATACTCGGAGTTGGTTTCTCATATAACTTTTAATAACCTATAAATCTTTTTATTATGAAATTAGTAGATGAATTCAAGGCATTTGCAATGAAGGGAAATGTTGTCGATATGGCTGTCGGTATAATTATCGGCGCCGCCTTCGGAAAAATAGTATCATCAATGGTTAGCGATATCTTAATGCCACCGCTTGGACTGCTGATCGGTGGTGTCAACTTTTCTGACCTTAAAATTGTAATGAAAGTGGCCACTGAAATCAAACCCGCTGTGACATGGAATTATGGAAACTTTTTACAGGTCACATTCGACTTCATCTTAGTGGCATTTGCAGTATTCATGATGATCAAGGCAATGAATGCAGCGAAACGCAGGGAGGAAGCAAAACCGGCTGCTCCTGCTGCACCTCCTGCACCTTCGAAAGAAGAAGTTCTTCTCACAGAAATCCGCGACCTGCTTAAGAAATAAGGATCGCAGTAGAGTAGAGTGGGAAAGTTAATAAAACTTTCCCTACCCCCTCGTCAAACCGTACGTGCGGTTTTCCCGCATACGGCTTTCCTATAGACTTCTTCATAAGCATTCACAAGCGAGCTGGCGAATAAGCATATTTCGAAGGATCAATCAGCCCAAAACGGGTAACTAGGACTTCGAAGGCATTTTGTCTGTAAAGCCTGCTTTTACGTTGGCTCTTGCGATTATAATACCGATGCAAACTACCCATTAGGTAAAAACGAAGATTTCTCTTGCTCATGGCTGGGTAGCTCACTCCTGATATACTGAAGTAATTAAGCCATCCTCTTATTATTGAGTTTAACCCATAAGCAATGACTTTCGCTTTGTAGTGTCCGTGTGTTTTGAGATATTCTTTTACCTTGTCACGAATTTTCTGCTCCGACTTCTTGCTTGGCATGATATTCCAGTAGCGGAGGTCTCTGCCTTTTATATCTTTGTCGTAGCGTACGGTAAATCCAAGAAAGTTAAAGCTTTCTGCTCTGGCATCAATGTAGCGGGTTTTGCTTTCGTTCAGCATTAGCCCCATTCGATGCAATAGAGATTTTAGCTTCTCTATTACTTCCTTTGGTAACTTCTTTCCCATTAGCACAAAATCATCTGCATAGCGTACTATCTTCACCCCATGTTTACTGAACAGACTACGGGTGTTGTTTACTATTCTGTCAATTAAATGAAAGTAAACATTAGCTAACAATGGTGATATTACTCCTCCCTGAGGTGTACCATTATGATTGTCTTTACCGCTTTTGTACTTGCCATCTTCGTATACTGATACTTTTAGCCATTTGTTTATCAGCTTGAGTATTCGTGGATCGGCTATTCGTTGCTTCAATGCTATTTGAAGCTTGTCGTGCGGTATTGTATCAAAGTACTTACTCAGATCAGCATCATACACCTCTGTCTTACCTTCTTTCAGATAACCCTTGATTGCCGTCATCGCATCCTTAGAACTGCGGTTTGGGCGAAAACCATATGAGCTATCCTCAAAATCTGCTTCGTATATCGGCTCTAGTATCATCTTACATACTGTCTGTGCTATCCTGTCCCTTACGGTTGGAATACCAAGTGGACGTTCTCCTCCATTAGCTTTGGGTATCATTACCCGTTTCACTGCCTCCGGTCGATACGTCTGCTTTCGCAGTTCCTCCCCAAGTTCCTTCAGATATAAGTCTACACCATACTCTTCTACTTTTTCTATTGTAATGCCGTCTACTCCAGCCGATCCTTTGTTGGACTTCACGCTTTTCCACGCATCTCGTAGCATATATGGGATAAACATCTTGTCATACAGTACATAAAATTTGTACTCTCGCTCTTGCTTGGCTTTCTGGTATAGTTTCTCCTGTAGTGTAGACACTCTTTCTGCATCTGGTATTTGGCCTCGTCGTCTTTTGAACAACTCACCTTGCTCCTCTGCTCCGACTTTATCCTGATCCATTACTATCAATTTTGTCTGGTCTATACTCTTTGAAACTGCGTTTATAGTAATGCCCCTTCGCTCCTCCCGCTTTTACCTTTTCGGGCATCTTCACTACTACTGGCATATCCGACTCCCTCGACTATGGTTGACTGACCATATCGTTAGGGTCTCCCACGTTCATGCGCTACCTTATCCCTGCACGCAACATCATCTTACTCCGGGTATCTGCTGGATTGCTTTCTGCCATTTCTTCATCCAACATTGCAGGTTTAATCACCTTCGGAAGATTGACCGATACCATTGGTGTAACGAAGCCTAACTGATGCAGCTTACAAGAAACGAAGCGCCTGAGCTTCACAAAGCTCGTTTCCGAACAGTGTGTCAGGCGTTCTTCAACCAGAACGGCAAATTGTGTTGCAAGGCTCTTTCATCCTTGTAGGTATTTATTTATATTTACGCACGCCTCGTGGCGCACC
>CAIMVD010000199.1 GCA_903844815.1 uncultured Bacteroidota bacterium
CGCGGTATATGTTATTGCCGCCGGCCATAGACAAATTGCAGCAAGGAAGGCAGATTCAGGTTGGCCGTTTTCCCGCCCAGGTGGTGGCATGTTTTTTGCCTTCGAGATAATGACTCTTAATACTATATTTTTCGCTACCAGATGACCTCCAAAAAACACGCCACCCCCTTCGCTGCGGCAACAACACATACCGCTCTCCGTTGGCGTGCATTGTAAAAGACACTCAGACAGCTTGATAAACTTGATACAAAATGAATAAGAAAAAAAATAAACGGATAAAAAGTGGACTTTTGATTATTGGGATTACTTTACTTCTGATTTTTGGAGTTAAATGGATTATTCAATTTGTGCAGATTGATTCATGCCTTGACAAAGGGGGAAAATGGAATTACGATTTTAAAAAATGTGAATGTTACTCGATTGATGCAAGTCGAATTACTGACTATTACTGGGATTCTGATTTCGACACAATAACAAATCGTGAGTATTTGATAAGGGGTAAAATGCTAGATTCGATTGCAAAATCACCGAATGAATTAATCGAGATTTTAAATATGCGACCAAGCAAATGCAAGATTGATTATGTGGAGAAAACCGGTGATACTTTGAAAATAAGGATTTTAGAAGATGAATATTTAACTGAACAAATGGGAACTTCTGGAGCGGATTGCTATATGGCAGAGACAATTTACACATTGACTGAAAACGATTTGATTCAGTTTGTGAGATTTGAAATGGCATACGGTTCTCATGCTGGTCCAGGATTATATTGTAGAAAAGATTATGAACGAATGATTAAAAAATAAACAACGACACGCCAACACACAATATAGCCAATAAGGGTTTTAGTGGTATCCGTAGTTTGTAGCCCGTTTCAACTTTTCGTGTAACTTGATAGGAAATCGCCCGCAATCCCTTACTGGCCATATTGTCAGCCGTTATAAACAAGCGTACGAAAACATAAAATCAGGACTAAACCAGGACTAACCCATGACAAATCGGCTACTCACAAATCCTGACTTTTCACCCGGACAGTTTTTTTGTCGGGCAGACAGGCCGGTCCAGGGTGGGAGCGTCTTAAAGGCTGCAACGGATGACTCAGAACGCCTGTTTATAACAAAGGCTAAATATAATGCGGGGTTCAGAGCTGATCAGAATTTTATGCAACGCATCAGATTTTCCGGCACCCCGACAGTTAAATCTCCCGCATACCCGCACTATATTTAGCCTCATACCGTTATAAGCCATTGGAACCATGGTTCTGGCAGACAAGAATAGCATGACGCATTTAAGAATATTTACCAAAATGGTTGTTAACATAATAAGTCTATTAAATTGTAAAAAATGAAAATAAATTTCATCATCGCGCTACTTTTCTGTACCCTAATTGGACATTCACAGAGTGACACAATTGTTTATTTTACAAAACTGAACAAAACTACTGGATCAAAAAAAGATGCTATCTACTATAGCGAATTAATGCAAGGTAAAAAGGGGCTAATTGTTTTTAAAGAATACGCACTTAAGGAAAGTAAATGGACAACTGTCTATGAGGCTAACGTTCAAAGGGTAACTGATTCATCTTATAGTTACAATCAAATTCAAAATAAGAAACAAATTTACATTCGTTATTATAGCAAAAAAGATAGTGGGTACCTGGTACGAGACTACTTAAATAATAAACTTATTAGCGAAGGACTTAGTAGACTAATTTTTCCACTAATAAGAGAGGGACATTGGAAGCAGTATAGTCAAGTTGATGGGAAATTGAAAAATGAATCTGAATATATTGACAATAAACTAATTAGTAATATATATTATGTTCCAGGAGGAAGTTATATATATAATGTTTTTACTTATGTAGATAAGAATCCTGAATACGAGGGTGGGGATTATGAGCTGTTAAAATTCATCGGTGAGAACACCATATACCCAGATAAAGCAAAAGAAAACAACATTACTGGCAGAGTAATTATTAGTTTTATATTAATGGCTGATGGGTCAATCCAAGGCCTAGATTTTTTACAAAGAGTTGATATTTTGTTAGACGCAGAAGCATTAAGAGTAGTGAGTTCAATCCCAAAGAATAAATGGAAGCCAGCCGAAATTGACAGTAAAAAAGTAAATATGCCAATGGTACTTCCAATAACTTTTTCCATTCACTAAAAATCTCTTGGTCTTGACAACAATAAATAATAAACGGCTTATAACACGGTCGGTATAATTAATAAGCTCGTCACAGTTTTTGCGAACTACACCACTTGTGCACCGTGACAAAGATGTTCTCTGGCTTCGTCCACAATCTTTGGCGGGTCTGGACTGGTAAACTCTAAATTGGGATAAATGAGGCTGCGGCGGGACTTGCAAAAACTGCGCCGTACTCTCCTCGCACCGGGACAACTTTCTGGCTAAAGAACCAACCCCAGGCCGGATGCGTCGTCGAGTAACGCTTACTAAATTATACCGCCGGGCCGTTAGCGGTCAGGCTATGACGAAACGCCAAGAACAGACAATAAAATAAAATGACAACTGACAGAAAAG
>CAIMVD010000200.1 GCA_903844815.1 uncultured Bacteroidota bacterium
GGACCGATAACTGCAGCACAGGTGGAACTATAAATGGTGTTGCCGGAGCTGTTACAAAACTCGACGAATGCACACAGTACATCGACTATACTTTCAATGTAAAAGATGACTGCAACAATGATGCAGTACCGACTGTGACAAGGGTAACCCGTCACTTCGACGAGACTAAACCAGTGATCGTTGACAAAGATGATATAGTCCTTGAAGGCTGTAATCCTGCCTGGCCAACTGTTGTTTCCACTACATGGACCGATAACTGCAGCACAGGTGGAACTATAAATGGTGTTGCCGGAGCTGTTACAAAACTCGACGAATGCACACAGTACATCGACTATACTTTCAACGTAAAAGATGACTGCAACAATAATGCAGTACCGACTGTGACAAGGGTAACACGTCACTTCGACGAGACTAAACCAGTATTTGCCGCGGTACCTGAAGATGTGACAGTCTCATGTATTGGTGACGTACCTGCCATGACAAGTCTTGCATGGACCGACAACTGCGACGGAAAAGGCACTGTCCTGGGATCAGATGCAACTGTTGGCAAGTGCCTGGCCGTTATTACCCGTACATGGTATTATAAGGATGCTTGCGGGAATGACGCTACTGCTACCCAGACAATTACCGTAATCGACAAGATCGCCCCTGTATTCAGCAATCCTCCTACCGATGCGGCTTACGAGTGCCTTTCTGCAGTTCCCGCAATGGCTGACCTGGCATGGACCGACAACTGCGGTGGTTCAGGCACATCAATCGGTTGTGAGAAAATCTCAGGAAGCTGCCCGACTATTATTACAAGGACATGGACAGCGAAAGACGAATGTAACAACTCCGTTACCCATATCCAGACTATTACTGTCAAGGACATAACCAAACCGGTATTTGCCACTGAACCTGAAGACGTAACAGTCTCATGCATAGGCGACGTACCTGCTATGGCAAGTCTTGCATGGACCGACAACTGCGAAGGAAAAGGCACAGTGACCGGAACAGATAAGGCTGAAGGTACCTGCCCGACAGTTATTACCCGTACATGGTATTACAAGGACGCCTGCGGTAATGATGCCACAGCCACCCAGTTAATTACCGTCAACGACAAGATTGCACCTGTATTCAGCAATCCACCTGTTAACACTTCCTACGAGTGCGTAACAGCTGTTCCCGTAATTGCTGACCTGAAATGGATAGACAACTGTGGGGAAACGGGCCTTGTTAAAGGTATAGAGAACAGATCAGGAACCTGTCCTGTGATTATAACCCGTACCTGGTTAGCTTTGGATGTCTGCGGTAACAAAACTTCGTACACCCAGACGATTACAGTCAGCGACAAAACAGCTCCTGTTATTACTGTTCCCTCAACTGAGCTTACGATGGAGTGCTTCAATGCTGATGCAGTAGCAGCCTGGGCTGCAACAGCCAGTGCTACCGACAACTGTGGTGGAATCATAACCGTCACCCCTGAATACGTTCATTCAGCGTGCAAATGCAGTCAAACAATTCTGGTGACATTTAATGCCGTCGATGCCTGCGGTAACAAATCATTTGCAACCAAATCGTTTAAGGTTGACGACAAAACGGCTCCGGTATTCAAAACACCTCCGGCAAATGCTGAATATGAATGTCTCACCTGCGTTCCGGCGATGAAATGCCTCGCCTGGACCGACAACTGCGGAGGAACTGGTTCTGCTTCCGGAACTGAGATCAAATCCGGTACTTGTCCCACAATAATTACACGTACCTGGATCGCTGAAGATGCATGTGGCAATAAGGCAACTTACATCCAGACGATAACAGTAAAGGACAAAACAGCTCCTGTATTTGCTGAGACTCCAGCCAATATCGTAGTTGCCTGTACCGGGGAGGTTCCGATGACAAAACTGAAATGGACTGACAATTGTGACGGCAGCGGAGAAGTTACAGGAACCGACAAATCTGCCGGATCAAACCCGGAGGTAATAACACGTACCTGGACCTATACTGATGCATGCGGAAATAAATCTACAGCCACGCAGACAATAACAATCACCGAAAAATCAGGAATAGTCTTTATCAATCCTCCTTCGGACGCTAAATATTCTTGCGCAGGAGATGTTCCTGAGATGAAGGATCTTTCCTGGAGTGAAAACTGCGGAACTACGGGATTTTCCAAGGGCGTTGAAACCAGAACCGGCACCTGCCCGATGATTATAATTCGTAAATGGACTGCGACAGATGGTCAGAACAATACAATTACTCATACACAGACCATTACAGTTTCTGACAAGACAGCGCCTGTTTTCACCAAAGTTCCTGCGGATGAATCATATGAATGTTTATCCGGAGTGCCTGTATTGGCAGATCTTGAATGGATAGATAATTGTGGTACCACCGGAATTGCAAAAGGAAGTCAAATCATAACAGGAAGTTGTCCTTCAATAATTACACGAACCTGGAGCGCTGAAGATCTCTGCGGGAATAAGGTAGTGTATACTCAGGAAATAACTGTAACCGACAAGACAGATCCGGTATTTGAACAACAGCCTGCAGATATTAAAGTAATGTGTAAAACTGCAATGCCTGCTATGATATCGCTGAAGTGGACCGATAACTGCACAGGCAGCGGAGAGGTCACCGGGGTTGATACACAAATTAACAAGTGTCTGCCGGTAATAACGAGAACCTGGACATATACTGATCTGTGCGGAAATACGGCTTCTGTAAGCCAGCAAATTACCCTTGACAATACTTCAATTCCTGTCTTCATAAATCCTCCTTCCGACAAAAAATACGAATGTCTCTCGGAAGTTCCGGCTATCGAAGACCTTGAATGGACCGATTACTGCGGCAGTACGGGAATAATCAAGGGAACAGAATGCAAATCAGGAAGTTGTCCGACTACCATAGTAAGGAAATGGAGTGTAAAAGATGGACTTGGCAATACGGTAACGCATGTTCAGACGATAATCGTTGATGACAATACCCCGCCTGTATTCCTCTTCACTCCGGCCAATGCATCCTATGAACATTCTGCTGATGTTCCGGCAATGACTGATCTTGAATGGACCGATAACTGCGGAGAGACTGGTTTTGCAAAGGGAACTGAAACCATATCGTGCACCTGCCCGACAATAATTACACGCAAATGGGTTGCACAGGATGGCTGCGGAAACAGGACTACTTATATCCAGCAGATAACAATCACAGGAGATACAGGTCCAACCTCAGTTCAGAACCCTATCCTGGCTATGAACCTCAAGGCCTATCCGAATCCTTTTAAAGAAGTTGCTAATTTCGAATTAGAGATGCCATTTAAATCGCATGTAAGAATCGAGATTTTCAGTCTAAGCGGCGGACTATTAAAAGTTGTACTTGATGAAGATCTTGAAGCAGGAGATTTCAGAAAGCTGGAATTCTCAGCCGGAAAGTATCCGTACTCTTCATTCCTCTACAGGATTACAACAGACTATAACACTAAGAGCGGTATCATTATAAAGATGAAATAAATCTGATATCTGAAATAAGAAAGAGGCTGCCGGAGATGACAGCCTCTTTTTTTTAGCCTCTGACACATTCATTAAATTGTTTTTAATGAGCTGATATCATTATCAATAACCGAATTGCTTTTTGAATTATTCTTTTACACCCGTCCTTTTATTGAATTTCCTCCAGATATAGAAAACAGGTATTCCCGCCAGCACAATTATCAGTCCGGGATATGTATAATTTGGCTTGTACTTTAGAAGTATGACCATGATGAAAGTTGTAACAAGAATATAGATTGCCGGAATCACAGGGTAGCCAAAAGCTTTATAGGGTCTGGGGATATCAGGTTTCTTAATTCTGAGAATAAAAATTGCTAATATGGTTAATGTGAAGAAGATAAGTACAGCAAAAATCACGTAATCAAGCAGGTTGCCGTAGGTTCCCGACATGCAAAGCAATATTGACCATATGCCCTGCACAACAATAGCAAAACCGGGAACCCCGTTTTTATTTATTTCTGCAACTTTTTTGAAAAACAGGCCATCTCTTGCCATCGCAAAATACACTCTGGGGCCTGCCATAATCAGGCTATGGTTACAACCGAAAGTGCTTATCATAATAAGTACAGCCATAATTATTGCGGCATAATCGCCGAATATAATACTCATAGCAGAAGTTGCAACCCTGTCGTCAGTGGCAAACTGTATTCCGCGGCTTAACACATCAGTGCCGGATGAAGAACCCGACAGAGGCAAAACTTTAATATAGATAAAGTTAGTAAGAAGGTAAAGTACGGAAACGAGCAAGGTTCCGAAGAAAAGGCTAAGCGGAACATTCCTCTTAGGGTTTATCACCTCTTCCGACATGTAAGTAACATTATACCAGGCATCAGCTGCAAAAAGGGAACCCACCAGTGCAGTGCCGATAGCTGCTATGAGTGAAAATCCAGCAAGTGGTATTATCTGATTACCGGCACCTATCTGACTGGCTTTCCAGAATACTTCCTTATTTATTTCAAGCGAGTGTATGCTTTTGGTAGCAAGAAGACCTACTGCGATAAAACCGAAAAGAGCAATTACCTTGGTAGATGAAAAAACATTCTGAACAGTCTTTCCTGTAACTATACCCCTTGTATTAAGCCAGGTAAGAAATGCTATCATTGCGATGGCAACAACCATTGTGCTGTTTATTTTCAAAGCTCCGATCTGCACAAGTATATTGGTCTCAGATATCCATGGAAACAGGACGCCGCTGAACTTGGCAAAAGCCACTGCCACTGCGGCAATTGATCCGCATTGAATTACAAGGAAAGTTGTCCATCCGAAAAGAAATCCCACGAGAGGATGGTACGACTCCCTCAGATAAACATACTGACCACCCACCTGAGGCATCATTGAAGCTAGTTCTCCATAGCTCAGGGCTCCGATTATCGTAATTAACCCGGTTATCAGCCATACAACAAGCAGCCATCCCGGAGAGCCTACGCTCCTGGCAATATCGGCACTGACAATAAATATTCCGGAGCCGATCATTGCTCCGGCAACCATTGATATCCCATCAAAAAGATTGACGCGTTTCTGAAACAGATGATTTTCCGTTGCCATTAAGGATTTCTATTAGATGTACGCAAAAATAACCAAACAATCGGGAAAACATCTTTTTGGGTTATCATAATTGAAATTCTGTTAATTTTAAGGGCAAATAAGATTTAAAACATTAAAAACAGGAATCATTTACATTCCAAACAGAAAATGATAAGTATCTTTTACGTCTAAATTAAAAACCAATGAAAATAAAAAGACTTATTATTCTGTCAGCGATTCTTATCGCTATTTCCTTTTCAGGTCTTTCTCAATCAAACACGGGACTGATCAAAGTGATCATTGCCACCGACCACAAGGACTGGACTTACAAGGTTAATGAAACAGCCAAATTCTCCGTACAGGTACTGAAGTACGGAAACCTGCTCGAGAATGTTACCGTTGACTATGAGACAGGTCCGGAAGCATTTCCCGATGTTGTGAAAAGCGGCATGGTACTGAAAACCGGAAAGACTGAATTCACCGGAACCATGAAGGTGCCTGGTTTCTACAGGGTGAGGGTCTGGGCTGTTGTCGACGGAAAAAAATATGAAGGACTGGCTACGGCAGGTTTTGAACCTGAAAAGATTCAGCCTACTGTTAAAGATCCCGGTGATTTTGACAACTTCTGGTCAAACACAATTGCCGAAGCCCGTAAGCTTAGTCTCGATCCCAAGCTGACGCTTATGCCTGAACGCTGCACAAGCGATGTAAATGTTTTTCATATCAGCTTTCAGAATGAAATCGCCGGATCGAGGATTTACGGCATTCTTTGCGTCCCTAAAAAACCGGGGAAATATCCTGCAATCCTCAGGGTTCCCGGGGCGGGAATACGTCCCTATGGTGGCGATTCACGCACTGCCTCACTCGGAATCATAACACTTGAGATCGGAATTCACGGAATACCTGTTAATCTTGATCCACAGGTCTATACTGACCTTTCAAACGGAGCTTTGAATGCTTATAATGCAGTGAAAATGAATGACCGCAACACTCATTATTACAAGAGAGTTTATATTGGATGCGTTAAAGCTGTTGACTTCATATTCTCCCTCCCTGAATTCAACGGAACCGATGTTGCTGTGACAGGAGGAAGCCAGGGAGGCGCTCTTACAATTGTTACCGCCGGTCTCGATAAACGTATAAAATATGCCGCAGCCTTGTACCCGGCACTTTGCGACCATACCGGGTACCTGAACAAAAGGGCAGGCGGATGGCCTCACTACTTTAAGAATACGGAACCGAAACCGGGAGAGGTGGAAACACTTGGATATTATGATGTTGTAAACTTTGCAAGAAGGGTTACAGTGCCCGGATTTTATACCTGGGGATATAATGATCTGACATGCCCGCCCACATCAATGTATTCGGCTTATAATGTCATCACTGCTGCAAAGGAACTCCAGATTTTCCAGGAGACCGGTCACTGGACATTTCCCGAGCAGAATGAAGCTGTAAACAACTGGCTTGTAAAACAGCTTAAGGGTCAATAAAAAGTTTATTCAAAAGAGAATTTGAAGCTCTCATTCTTTTTTGGAGCAGTAACAAAAACAAGTGCATCGGTGAGGTTGACTTTCGTGCCCTCCGAACCGGTGCACTTTTCTCCTTTTACCTCTATCCTTACCTTGTGGTCACCCTGCTGAAGGCCGAATTTATGCCAGATGCTTGTATTTCCGTACTCCTGCCCGTTATAGTTGAAATAGGTGTCGATTGTACGGTCAAATTTATCATCGATGTAAATATCAGCCTTCCCCCCGAATTTATTCCATTCCCCTGACAATGAAACACCTGTACCGCTAAATGAAAATTCTGCAACATCAGCTTTGCTTTCGCCAAGAATATTTCCCATTTCTGTCTTCCAGCTTCCGGTGAAATTCCATGAGCCTTTTTCAGTTACAGAAACCTTTTTGTTGAAAACCACTTCAGGAAAGGAGATCTCCAGGACAGGCGCGACAGGTTCCTGGACCTTAATTTTTATTTCATTTCCCGTTACAACTCCCGATTCCTTCTGAATAAGTCCGAGAGCATAGTTATATGTATTTTCTACCGCCTTCGTAAATGAATAATCCGTATTTATGAAGAGTGAATCCTTATATTGAGTAACTCCATGGGTAAATTCAGGAGGAAGGTTTTTAAAACCTTTAATTACACCCAGCACTGCCATGGCGTTCGAGGGGTTGCAATCCGAATCCTGTCCGCACCTTGTTGCAATTTCCATGGTTTTCACCGGATCTCCTCCGCCATAGAGCAGTCCCATAACTATATAGGCGCCATTCAGTTTTGCATCAATATTGAAGGGAGCTCCGGCGCCGCAGATGTCAACTTCATCCCATTTGGACTCAAGCTCCTTCCAGGCAGCCTGCCAGTCGGCAGGATAATGCTGGTGTAGTTTTATAACGTCTTTCACGATTTTATAATAATCGCTCTCCGCGGGAATCGATTTCAAAGCATATTCGATAATCCCCGGTATGTCGCTGCTGAAGAATGCCTCGGAATAAAGGGCTGCTACAAATATTCCTCCGTATAGTCCGTCACCGTAATTCATAATGTGCCCGATTTTATCTGACAGTTTTACTGCTGTCTGAGGCATCCCCGGCGACATGAAGCCGATATAGTCCGATTCGATCTGAAAATCAATATCATCGGCATGGAAATTATATTCAGGCATCCCCGACTGAGGTGCAAAGATTGAATCGTAGTAGTTCTTCCTCGCCTGAACGTTTGCATGCCAAAGGTGGTATCCTGCCTTGGCAAACATCTCCTGGAACTTTTTTGCGGGGGCATCGATGCCATATTTGTCCATTGTCATCATGAAGGTAAGCTGGACATAGATATCATCCTGCCACATGCTCCCGATTACATCCGAAGGTTTCCATTTTATTGAATCATCATATGTTTTACCCTGGGCCCTGAATTCGGTTGGCGCACCGTAGGTAACACCAATCATTTTACCTGCCCATCCTCCGGCTATCTTGTCCCTGAGGACATCAGCCCCAATGGTTTTAAATTCAGAAGTCTTATTATTGCATGAACCTGCCACAATAATTATTGCAGCACTGATTGAAATGATAAGTTTTCGTATCATGGTTGTTTAGTTAGTTTAATTTTCTATCAAAAATACTCTGCGCCCTTTGCTCTAAACTCTGCGCCCTCTGCGGTTAACGGATTTCAGCCTCGCCAACAAAATCAAGAATTGAATAATATTCTGAGCTCTACTCAGCAAATCCGACTTCCTTCCCAGTCAATCTCATCCTCCCCGTAAGAACCTGCGTGGTATGAGGATCAAGATATCCTTTGAATCCAGGCTGTTTTCCGCCTACTGCAATTGTGAAGTATCCCGGTTCAATTACCCTCTTATCCTTATTGTTTATTATGGAGAACTGCCGCGGCCCGAGATTGAATTCCACCTCCCTGCTTTCACCGGACTTGAGTGTTATCCTCGTGAATCCTTCAAGCTGACGAACTGGCCGGGGAGTTGTAGCCTTTTCATCTGTAAGATAAAGCTGAACTACCTCATCACCGGGAACCTTTCCTGAATTAGTGACAGTAACTTTAATTTTGACCTTATCCCCGGCAATCGCTTTCTCAGGAATGGACAAATTACTGTAGGAGAAGGTTGTATAACTAAGCCCGTAACCAAAAGGATAAAGCGGTTCCTGAGTAAAGAACCTGTACGTTTTTCCCTGCATGTCGTAATTTTCAAAAGCAGGAATCTGGTCTATTGATTTATAATAAGTTACGGGAAGCCGGCCGGCAGGATTAAAATCTCCGAAAAGTACATCGGCAACAGCGTTTCCTCCCTGTTGTCCTCCATAGCCTGCAAGTAAAATGGCCGACGCTTTCTCCTGTATTTTATTTACCGAGAGAGCTCCCCCGTTTGTAAGAATGACAATAACCGGTTTCCCGGCAGAGACCACGGCATCAAACAGCTGCTCCTGAACTGCAGGAAGGTTTAAGTTGGTACGGTCTCCCCCGCTGAAACCCTCTATTTTAATTGGCATCTCCTCTCCTTCAAGGCGCTGCGACAATCCCAGTACGAGGATGACTGCATCAGATTCCCTTGCTGCCTTAACTGCCTGTTCCGTCAGGTTTAGGCGCGGCGGCGCCCAAAGAAATTTCATATCGGCATCACCTGCGTAGTTCCTGTAAAAGACTTCTATCTTATACTTTTGTCCTGCCTGTAATTCAGCAGGATATTCATTATTAAAGGCGGAATGCTCATTCATCGATGAAATTATCTTTTTGCCGTCGAGTCTGACTTCGTAACCCGATGAGCCCCAGCTGCCAAGAGCATATTTCCCTGTTACCGGAGGGACCAGATAAGTTGTCCATTTCACTCCGAAGTTATCGTCAGGAAGGTCATATCTGGGAGATAAATGTTCCCAGTAAAAATTTATATTGTCGTCAACCCTGGTGAATACTGGTTCGCCCTTCATCTCCCTGTTGTTGAAATACTCGCCAAAGGCTCCCTGCCGGCCATCCTCCGTCTCAAGATATCTCGGGGGTACAGGAACCAGATTGTGTATTCCTTCGGCAAGGTCGCTGCCTTCTGCGTATATGATCCTGGTATCCGGAGCGACTTTGTTTGTAATTCCTTTCAGTATTGTAACCGGATTTTTCGGGATCCCGTTGTAATTGCCAATGAGCGATTCGAAATTATCTGCATTTGGACCAATCACTGCTATGGTTTTTATCTCCTTCTTAAGGGGAAGAATGCCATTGCTGTTTTTCAGAAGGACGATTGACTTTTGGGAGGCCTGACGGGCAAGCGTATTGTTGTAATCGGAACAATTGACGAAAAAAGGGATATTGGCAAAAGGAACTGATTCATCGGGATCGAACATTCCGAGTTTAAACCTGGCAGTGAAGATCCTTTTTACTGCCACATCAATGTCAGCCTCAGTCAGTAAGTCCCTCTTTACTGCCTCAACAAGATGCTTGTAATCAACGCCACATTCAAGGTCAGTACCAGCTTTTACTGCCTGAGCAGCTGCCTCTGCCGGATCCTTTGCATATTTTGTAAAATTATAGAAATCAGAAATTGCCCAGCAATCGGAGACTATGTAACCCTTGAAGCCCCACTCGTTCCGAAGAATACCGTATAGAATGGGATTTGCACAGCAGGGGTAATCCCTGAACATATTGTAAGCCCCCATAACTGAATATACTCCGGCATCTTTCACAAGGGTCCTGAATGCAGGAAGATAAGTTTCCCGAAGATCAAGCTCGGAGACCTTTGCATTAAAGGAGTGGCGGGTTGATTCTGGTCCTGAATGAACAGCATAGTGTTTTGCAGTGGCAACAGTTTTAAGGTATTTAGGATCATCGCCCTGCATACCCTTAACAAACTCGAAGCCCATTCTGCCTGTAAGGAAAGGATCCTCGCCATAGGTCTCATGTCCGCGTCCCCATCTTGGGTCGCGGAATATGTTGATATTGGGCGACCAGAAGGTTAGTCCCTGGTAGATTCCTGTCTTCCCTCTTCGCTGAAATTCATGGTACTTGGCACGTGCCTCATCAGAGATCGCCGTAGCAACATTGAACAAGAGTCCTTCGTCCCATGAGTTTGCAATTGTTATTGACTGAGGAAAAACTGTAGCATAGCCGGCCCTGGCGACACCATGGAGGGCTTCGTTCCACCAGTTATAGGCAGGTATCCCCAAACGTGATATAGCAGGTGCTGTATACAGAAGCTGGTCTGCCTTTTCCTGAAGGGTCATTCGCGAAACAAGGTCATTGACCCTCTCTTCATTTGACAGAGCCGTATTCCGATACGGAAATGAGTTCTGCTGCTGACCTGTTGCTACAGATGGTGCTGCGGAAAGAATAATAAGAAGAATCAGGGAAAATATTGTTTTCATACTACTTTAGGTTAGAGCTTTCCGATGGTTTATAGGTTACTAAAATAATTAATATTCCCGTTCATGGTTCGTTTAGTCAGTCTGATACTTTTGATGTATTCCCGGCAGGAAGTTCTATTATCCTGATATTGCGGAAAAGGATACGGGCTCCTTCTGATTCGAGGCAGATATAGCCCTTTCGCTGCGATGAGCCGGAAATCCCGTTTACAAATTTCCCGTTAACAGATAGTTTTATGACGCCATCGACACAAACGACATCATAAGTGTTCCATTCACCCCTCCCCTTGCAAAGGTTTTCAACCGACTTGCTTCGGGTTCCCCTGGGATTATCAGGTATTGTAATTACACCACCAACTCCGAACAATTCTCCATGCACATAGGCAACAGGAGGTGTAACACCATCACGTTTATTGAGGTTTACCCAGTCGAGTTCAAGCATCTGAACCTCCACCCCGTCGGGAAGCCTGGTATCATCAGGAGGATTTGCATTGCTCCAGACGAATACTCCGGAATTGCCTCCCGATTCAGTATGCATCCATTCAATATGAAGGATAAAATTCTCATACTTTTTCTCGGACCTCATCACTCCTATTGGCTGACCTGAGCAAACCAGCACATCTTTCTCCGTATGCCAGGTATCGGAAGCCGTATTTACATTTATCCAGGAAAGAGGTAAGCCCTTTTCACCTGTCCCGGAAACTGCACTGGAAAGTAAAGAAGATGTTCCAAAAGTGATTCCGGGATCCTGAGCGATCGCTCCTGCAGAAAGAACAGTTAGCAGCATAACAAAAGAAAGTCTTCGTGTATTTTTCATATCGGGAATTATTTGTTTATCCGGAGTGTATATATTTATCTGCCACCAATCGCCGCAGAAGTCGTCCATTCAAAAAGGGATTAATTTTCAGGCTTATTCATACAGCACTTTTTATATTTCTTTCCGCTTCCGCAAACGCAGGGATCATTTCGGCCGGGTTTATATGGTGCAATATAAGGTTCAGTATTGTAATTGTAATAACCAGTATTGCCCTCTCCTTCATCATCCTCTAAATCATAATCTTCCAAATCAGAATCATCAAAATCAGAATCATCATAATCATCCGGATCATCCGACATATCTTTTAACAAAATATCTGACATTTCCGAGTATCTGTCGAAGGTATTCATCAGAATCTGTTTACCAATGCCGTTATACGGTTTATTAATTTCCTCCCTGACAATTTCAATGGATCCGCAAGTCCCTGGCGAGGCAGAACCCATTTCATAGATTTTTTCTACTTCCGGCATGAGTTCCGGATATGTAAGGTCAAGAATAGACCAGACTGCTATTCCCCCAAAATCATAATCAGTAAGTGCTGCATCCGCTTCAGAGTCAGCAATGCTGCTGAGAAGCTTCCGGAACCATTCAGAGACCTCGGTCTTCCTCTCAGGCTGATGGTGCCCAACCTGCTCAATACAATAAACTATAACAAATCTTCCGGTAGGCCCTGTTTCCTTATTCAAAATAAGCTTCAGCATTCTGTCTAGTTTATCAGCACCTGTTTTGTAAAGGGCTTCCCAGAAAAAGTAATGAATCAGATCACCAAACCAGAATTCCAGGTAGTCTTCATCCTGTTTCAGCACTTCCAGCAAGCTTTCAAAGGCTTCTGATGCTTTTATTTCCCCGAGGATAACTATGGCGTGCATAGGAAACCAGGATACTTCTCCTTCAAAGTCATCAAAGTCATCAGACTCATCAAACTCATCTTCCTTGTCCCTGAAATATTCAAATCTGCGAACTGAATCTTCAAGAACCTTCTTTAAATCGGCAATAAGTGATTCGCGTGGCAGTGAAAGAATAACCTGAAGTTTTTCCTGCTCAATATTAATATCATTACAATAGAGCCATTTGATTTCCGGATTCGTGAATTCAGGTTCAACCGGATTTTGTGATTCCCTGACATACACCTTTCTCAAAGGGCTGTTTTCAAATGATTCTCCTGTTGTCATAATCAGAGTTTTATAGGGCAAATTAGTAGTATAACCTAATCTATGTAATTTTAAAATCGAACTTTAAACATACATAAACATGATTAAAAACAAAACTCAGAACCTGTTTTATTTCAGCGATTATTGTTGCGACACTTAATTAGCCATAATTTAAGAAGTCAGGGAGTGGACAATCAGAAGAAAATTAACGAATTTGAATCATTTTAGATTGTATTTCTCATTTATCTTCTCATCATAAATGCTCTCGGCAAATGAAACTGCCACGCCTCCCATTAAAAAGTCATCTTTACATCTTACTTCAAGCCACCAGGAAGCCAATGCAATGATAATAAGAATACCAGGAAGAAGATATCCTCCTGGATTAAGAAAAATAAAAATTAACATTAAAACCAGAAAAAAATACTTCAAAACTGAGAATAGATAATAGCGGGTAAGGCTAATGACTGAATCAACTCGTTATATATCTCCCTTGGAATAAACATTTCTATGCAATTTTAAAATTGAACTTTAAATATACATAATAATGACTCAAAATAAAACCGTCGTACTGGTAAAAATAATAGTGTTAATTACCAGCCACATAAAATTGCATTAAACATGCCCACATCACAATATAATTATTGCTTGCAGAAACATGCTGATGAATAAATTCTTGAGCCCACTCCGAAAAAGATAATAAATGCAATTGCCACGAAGACACGATGACGCTAAGTCTCACAAATAACTTATTATTAATCAATTACCCTGGATCAACTTCGTGCCTTTGCGCCTTCGTGGCAAAAAAAAGACTTTTCGGAGTAGGTTCATCATTAGAATATAATTATTGCTTGCAGAAACATGCTACTGAATAATTTCTTTATCTTTAAACAAGAAAATCCACATAATTATGAATATTCTGCAAATCAAAAGCGGCAAAGTAGAAATCCGCAAGGATAATGGCACTCTGATTAGAACAATCGGAAACGGGGATGCCATTTCAGCGGACTTCAATAGCGACCAGTCAATGGTTGCTATTACCATAGTAAAGGGAAAAGTAGAAATCCGGAAAGAAAATGGAACCCTCATCAGGACTATTGGAAACGGTGACGCGACCAATGCCAGATGGTACGGTTCAGATATCGCCCTAACGACCAATAAGGGTAAAACAGACCTGAGAAAAGAAAATGGAACGCTGATAAGGACATTGTAATCAGGCTTGCATTTCTGACATAATTTATTGCTGTTCGTCTCTGAAAAGAAATAGTTTTAGTCAGGTTGTTTGTTTTTCAGTTGAGGCTTTATCAAAGAATTTTCCCTTTTGTCAATATGTTAAAGTAGCTTATCTTTGCAGGACAGGAGTTACTTATAGAACATGCTAATTTCTTCGGACAATGAAAACAAAAAGCATAAAGCTAAAAAAAAAGGATAGCTGGGTTTTACCTGGTGATCCAATAACTCTGGATGAGTTTAAGTCTGGTATTAAAAAAGCTGAAAAAGGCCCATTCTTTACATTGGATGAAGTTAAAAAAGCTGTCGAAGAATGGAAAAGGAGCCAAAGCCTGTAATATATTCAACACAGTTTAAGCAGGATGTTATTGATGTCTATAAGTACGGAATTGAAACATTTGGTAAGATACAGGCTGAGAAATATCAGGAGAATATTTACAGGTTAGTTGATGGTCTTGGTCTTGCTTATGAAATATATCCTGAATGCCGTCATTTAATTACCAAGTCAAGGATTTATAGGTGGATCATATTGGATTCTCATCTTATAATCTATCGCATTACGAAGTCTGAAGTATTTGTACTTCGCATCATGCATTCACACCGAAGTATTACAAAAATTAAGGATATCAGAAATATTTAGTTTTTGACAATTACAGCTGAAATCAGTTCGAAATGTTACGGTTCAGATATCGCCGTAACGACTAACAAGGGTAAAACAGAGCTGAGAAAAGAAAATGGAACGCTGATAAGGACATTGTAATCAGGCATGCATTTCTGACATAATTTATTGCTGTTCGTCTCTGAAAAGAAATAGTTTTAGTCCGGTTGTTTGTTTTTCAGTTGAGGCTTTTCAAAGAACTTTCCCTTTTGTCAATATGTTAAAGTAGCTTATCATTGCAGGACAGGAGTTACTTTTATTGATGTCTGTAAGTACGGAATAGAAACATTTGGTAAGATACAGGCTGAGAAATATCAGGAGAATATTTACAGGTTAGTTGATGGTCCTGGTCTTGGAGTATGATAGAACAGGTCAAAGCTTCTCTATTTCTTCTTTGGTTAAGCCTGTCGATTTAATAATGACTTCAACAGTCACACCATTTTTTTTAAACTCCCGTGCTAATGCTAATTTTTCCTCTTTTCTAACCCTGTCCTCCTCATCAACTTTCATAGACCAGGCCATGCTTGCTCCATACCGCAAATTCTCTAAATGGTCCTGATAGCTTTTCTGTTCATCATCAGAGAGGCTGTCAAAACACCATAACAGTTTTGCTTTATCAATTCCCTGGGCTGTAAATTCGTCCTTTATATCATTGTTTTCAAGGTAGTAAATCCATTCGTCGAGAGTGTTCCTGGCAACGTCATCAAACTGATTCACTTTAATCACGAAATATTCAGGGAATATTTGAGAAGGTTCAAGCTTACCCAATAACTCAACTTGTTTTTCAGAAAGTAAAAGCTTATCCATTTTATGAATGCCGATAAAATCAGTTTTTCCCTGGTATATATAATCTTCTCCCTGCCCCAGGTCAAAATAAACAATGTTGATTGAGTAAACTTTCTTAATATTCTTATATGGCTCACCTACGGAAATATATTCAGTAATTACTTTCGATGTACCATATACCATTCGGTGAAAGTAGTCGTATTCATTCTGATTCTGAATTTCGACGATAACCAATTCATCCTTCGAATTCTTCACTATAATATCAACCCGGTTGAATTTATCAGTTTCAATTCGCTGGTTGCTCTCGTTTTCAAGTATACTTTGAATAACAATTTTATCTTTCAGTAATTCAGACAGAAATCCCTCAAGAACTATGAAATCAGTCTTATTTCGCAGCAACCTATTAATTGCCCAATCAAACCGAATTAAACTTCTGCTGCTCATCTCTTTCGCTTTTGACAAAGATAGTCGTTTTTCGATTTTTTTTGCACACTTACTTATGGATTTTCCTATCATCCTCTTACTGCAAAATTAGTGATATTGAGGAGTTTTCACAAAACTAAACTTCTCTGATAATTGGCTGATTAGTGGATAATAATCATGCTGAAAAATACTTTCAGTGGCATCGCCCTGGGTCGGAAAAACTGGATTTTCAGTGGCAATCATGATGCGGCCGAAGATGCAGCTGCAATGTTTTAACTATTCCCATATCGTGTAAAAATTTAATTATGATCCGGAAAAAACGATTACCCCCTACCGCCAGAGAAATCAATAAGCTGATGATCAAAATTAGGAAAAACCATTAACAAAAAAATCGAAGAATAATTCAATCTTACAAAAATTCAACCCCTCTCCACCTCTACCACCAGCTCCCTCCTCTCCCCGGAGGAAATTGAAACGCTTACTTCTCCTGCCTTATATCCAGGTTTGCTGAAACGGACTATATAATCGCCTTCTGCCATATTACGGATCAAAAACCCTCCATGCAAGGAGCTTTTCTTTATGATATGCCTCCTTGTGCTGTCAGTGCAGCTAAAAACAAACATAACTCCCTTTACGGGTTCATGTGTCAAATCGGTTACCCTTCCCCTGAGCGCAACAGTGACCCGGTGTCCGCCCTTAAGCCTCCTCGCTGATTTATAACCATAAAATAAATCTGGCATCGACAAGCTGATAATACCTGCTGAGTAATCCATTTTCCCGAGGGCAATATCGGCTGTTTTAAAAAGTGTCACCAGATTGCCGGTCATTAATTTCCTGTCGAGTATTGAGTTTCTGGGTTGCATCTGCATGCTGTTGAACTCTCCGATACTCTCAAAGAATGATTTCAGTCCGTCCGGAGTTATACCATAAGGTTCCAGTTCAACTATATGGTCTTGTATGTTGTCGTGTAAAAGCATTACAAATAGAAAAATTTCACTTGAGAATCGCCGCTTATTCCCCTCCCAAATCGTAAAAAAGACATGTCATTCCGACCGAAGCCGCCATGTAAAGTGTAATTAAATTGAAAGTTGCGAAAGGCGGATGAGGGAGGAATCTTAGTGTTCCTTGATAATTAAGTGAAAAAATCATCATGGAGGCAAGAAGAAGTTTCATTTTAGTTTCTAAAATTTTGGCAATAAATCTTCAATATTAAAATTCCAATCCGAATTACCCGACTTGCCATTTCTTCTTTCCTCCTCTTCGTCAGCCTTCATCTGAGCCTTAAACCCGGCACAGGAGGTACAATATCCGGGGAAAGGACAATATTCTTCCTCGTAATCGCAGAATTCAATATGATTCTCGCCAAATGACAGGGGAACATGGCTTTCGCTCCAAAGCTGTCTTAAAAACGGATAGCGAAGAAGAACAGGATAATCAGCGGGAAAGTCGGGGAAAAAATGATGTACATTCAATAGCTTTTCGAGTTCCGATGCCAAAACTTCCTGTTGCAATTCAGGAAGTTGCTCAACAGGTGGAAGCAGCTCCTGCTCTATTCCCGTTATTTCCGAAATAGATATTTCATCGCCATAGACATACTGTTCAACATACGACATATCCTCAAGTTCCAGCTCATTATCAGGGTCTGCACCCGACTTCTCCCAAATTTCATGTGGCGGACTTACCTTCCATGTAGCGTTTCGGATGTCACCGATGAGTTGTTCAAGATAGCGTTCCATATATCCTTTTCTTAAAGGTAAAACATTTTCAGGAAAGATGAACAAATCTTTTTCAACCACTCCGCGGTTTAGGAAATTGACGATTTTAAAATCCCATTGTGGTCAATCCCGGTTTAGCTGAACATTTCCAGAAAGAAGCTGATCTCAATACTGCCACTAAAAAGTTATCTTTGTATAAATTCTAAAAGATGGATCTGGAAATACTAACAGACAAATTACTTGATGATTACATTAAATCTGTAAGTGAATCACCGCTTAATAAAATTAATAAGATAAAAAAGCCTGAGAGCCCTGTTGACTATTTTCAATTTCACAAATCTGTTTCATCTGTATATTCATCCAAAATTGAGGGCGAGGAAATCGACTTTGACAGCTATTTCAAACATAAATTCTTAAAAGTCAAAACTAAACCTGATTATACCCGAAAAGCTGATGATTTATACTCGGCATATGATTTCATTGACAATAACAGATTGACATTTAAAAATGTACAAAAAGCTCATTCCATCCTGAGTAAAAATTTATTGCCAAAGAGTCAACAGGGATTAATCCGAAATAATCCAATGTTTGTTATAAATAGTGACGATAAGATTGAGTATTTAGCACCAAGTCCTGAGAAAGTAAAACCGGAACTGGATAAGTTGTTTTATGATATTGACTTTTTACTTAATTCCGAATTGAATCCCTTCGAGATATTTTATTACGCATCCTTAGTGCATTTGGTATTCGTTAAGATACATCCATTTCAGGATGGTAATGGAAGGACTGCACGATTGATCGAAAAATGGTTTTTAGTCGAGAAAATCGGACAACAAGCTACAACTGTTCAACTTGAGAAGAACTATTATAAAAAGCTTGGGGAATATTATTCAAATATCAGAAAGACAGGTCTCGAATATGAGGATTTGAATTACTCAAAAAGCCTGGATTTTTTATTAATGACTATTTTGGGAATAAATGAACAGGAATAAACACATATCCAGAACAAGCAGAACAATCTATCATACTCAAAGGCAAGACGAGCTGTTAACATAAACTTCAATATACCGGGTATTGATATTGTTATAGATGGACTTTCATGAATCACGAATAAAAAGAATTATGGGCTAAAGCCCGATCCCAGGTTGATTCAATAACCCCGGACTGAAGTCCGGGGTTATTGAGCAATCATCAGAACCGGGCTTTAGCCCTCAATACATGTAATTAGTGATACATTATACGTATAAATCCGACTATTTTCCCCACAGATGCGACTTGCTACAAACTCAATTAGTGTCATGACTGACGGGAATCAACAATAAAGCAATGGTTATGGGCTAAAGCCCGATCCCATGGTTGATTCAATAACCCCGGACTGAAGTCCGGGGTTATTAAGAATGTGATAATTACGGGCTTTAGTCCGGGGTTATTGAGTGATCATTGGAACCGGGTTTTAGCCCTCAATAAATGTAATTAGTGATACATTATAAGTATAAATCCGACTATTTTCCCCACAGATGCGACTTGCTACAAACTCAATTAGTGTCATGACTGACGGGAATCAACAATAAAGCAATGGTTATGGGCTAAAGCCCGATCCAATGGTTGATTCAATAACCCCGGACTTCAGTCCGGGGTTATTGAGCCACCATCAGAACCGGGCTTTAGCCCTTAATGCATCCAAGTGATACTTATAATATTTTGATACTATTTGTAAATATCTTTTCGATGCCCTACTGAAACCACGGTTACTATAATAATATCATCATTAATTTCGTAGATAATAGGAAAATCCCCAACACGGATACGATATGCCTCTTCCCCTTTTAGCTTTTTGTAACCATATGGCCTCGGATTATCTGCCAGGCTGGCAATAGCTACTTTAATGACAGGAATAATCTTTCTATCCAGCTTCATTATTTGTTTTTGGGCATACCTTTCGATGAGAACTGTATACTTCATCAGATCACTTCTTCAATCTCATTAAAAGCCTGTTCAAAGGTTATAGCATTGCCTTTGTGGCCTTTGGCCTTGGTATACTCTTTTATCTCATCCAACTCTTCAGAATCAGCCACAAGTTTCTCATAGGTCTTAATAGGAACCTGTACTGCTATTTTCCGGCCGTTCTTATCTATTACAAAGACTTCATTATTCATATCTCTTTCAATAAATCGTTGGTCATTACGCTATGGTGATGCAAAGATACGCTAACTCCGCAAACCAGATTACAAAAGTCAGTAATAATGCATTAACCATAGAAATATCAACGCTGGCACCTATTTTTAAGGATTTCGGATAACGACACGGAAACATCACACACTTTAATTAAGGTTCGTAAGCATTAAATGTGCAGGATGAATTTAGGGGAATGTTTAAATGCCAATTGTCCGCGAGAGCAGAAAGATTAAAAGATACTTTGCTGCACCATGGCCACCAACAACCTGAATGGCTCAGGTTTCATAACAGAAATGTGTTTAGTAATATCACGTTCAGTAAAACCACCAATTATCTGGCACTTAACAAAAGACTTACTTGATAAAGGTTTAGATATCATTGGAGCTGATAACTCAAAACAATATTGAGGATTATAATGTGAGGTAGAAATCGTGCAACAGTAGAAAAACCCTTCATCTTCGAATAAATCATCGTTTGAAATAACTATCGCAGGATGTGGTTTGCTTACTCCATCCGGCATTAAAAAATTCAATTCAATAATATCTCTTTGTTTTACCGGCATGATTAATCAATTTTCTCCAGAAAAAACTTTTTTGATTGATCAAGCATGGCTTTCTTTAACATTGCATGACTTGCAGGCTCTTTAATAACTCTGGATTTGATATCCATCTTTTTTAACAAAGCCTTTATGAATGCAAGTTCCGATTTAGAACGTGGATGAACTACAATGGTTTCCATTATTTACATTTTATACAAAGATATAAAATTCCATTATTTGAAAATAGGAAAACTCAAAGGCCGGCTAATTATTAATCATCCTACCCCCGGAATCTTAAACCTGAATACAACCTCTCCCGTCGCCTTGTCGATCTCAACTTTCTGGTTCTCAATGCCCATATCTTTACCTGTCGCCATTTTAAACAAACCGGCCAGAAATTGCATGCCTGAATTCATTACCGCCTCTACCTGCACGGAACTATCATTCGCAGGTAAAGCATCAGCTGTATCTTTTACGGTCTCTTCAATCATAGTATTGATTTCAGGAATTTCATCCTCGGAGGATTCAGCAGTAATCTTGTCTGCCAGCTCTTCCTGTGCAGAAAATTCAAGTTCTGCCTGAACAGGTTCTACTTCCTCCCTCTGCTCTGATCGTGTTATAAATTCTTCAAGCTGGGTAATGAACTGAGACCTTCCTTTTGAACTAAAATCAACTATTGCGGGCGATCCCTTTTCTCCAAGAACTCCGTCAAAAAGGCTTTGTTTTACAAGAAGCCCCGATGCAATCTGCTCCTCTATCGAATTTTTTGTGATGAATGTGTAAATTGTAAGAACATCGCTTTTCTGACCCAATCTGTCAATTCTTCCCGTCCTCTGGTTTTTCTTAGAGGGATTCCACGGCAGTTCAAAATTTATGAGCGTGTCGGCAACCTGAAGGTTCAATCCTGTGCCACCTGCTTCCGTCGACAGGAAGATTTTATACTCCCGGTTTGTTTCGAATTTCTTTATAAGCTCTCCACGGTATTTCACCGGTACTTTCCCGTTTAGCTCTACATACCCTATGTTATTCTCGCGCAGAATCTTACCTATCATCTGATGAACCTTCACCCACTCGGAAAATATTATGATTTTCACATCATGGTTCCCTATATCCAGTTTTCCAAAAAGCAGGTCCTTAAGCTCTTCCAGTTTAGGTGAATCACAAGTCTCTTTATCAACCAGATAAGTAGAATCACAAACCATCCTCATATTGGCAAGAAGGAGTTGCATCCGCTGCATATCATACGGAGTCAGGAACTTTTTCGAAAGAATCTGTGAGAGTCCCCTTACATAGGAAGCATGATATTCAGCCTGGAGTGCCGACATTATTACAGGTATCGTAATCTGTCGCAGGTTTGGCAACTGACTCATAACTCTCGACTTCTCCCTTCTAATCAGTACCTCCCCAAGCTTTGAATTGAGCTTGTCGAGATCAAAATAACCATTTATTTTGTCTTTTTTGTCAGGATCGAAGAGGCAGTGCTGATAGCTGAATTCCCATAACGGCCCTAAAAATTCCGGGTCGAGTATGCTCATTATCGAGAAGATGTCGATGAGCCTGTTTTCAATAGGAGTACCTGTTATTGCCAGTTTATGTTTAACATTCAGTCTTTTCAGCGAGCTGGAAGTAAGTGTCTCATAATTCTTTGCTTTTTGGGCTTCGTCGAGGATAATGAAATCAAATCCTGCCTTGTTGATTGCCAGATGATCCCTCAGTACCGTTTCATAATTGATTATGAAAAAATAATAATCATGGCTTTTGTATAACTCAGCCCTTTCACCTGGCATTCCGCTTACAATTACGGCTTTTTCAGCTGTAAACTTCTCTATTTCCTTCCGCCATTGGTCTTTCAGCGAGGCTGGACAGACGATAAGGGTCCGGGTGAATCCGAAAATATCTTTCTTCAGGATCGCTGAGGCTATTGCCTGTATTGTCTTCCCTAATCCCATCTCATCGGCGATTATTGAAGATTTACGAAAGAGAGTAAAAAGTACTCCCTCCTTCTGATAAGGGAAAAGATCAGCATTAATACAGCCAAAGTCCGGAGTATAATCTTTTTCAAGTTTTTCAAGCAGCATCTTCTCAAAAACGGTCTCTACCTTCCTTATTACCTCTGGTCGTACAATAACTCCCGGAAAATCGCGAGCCTCCTCAATGAAGTTAAGAAACGAAGCAAGATCCTTGTCCTCAAGGTGCTTTTTGCCCTTAAAATATCTGTTAATCAGATCTTTTTCATTCTCCTCGGGCTCGTGCGGAAAGAACCAGCTCACCTTGTATTCATTTAGCGGGTCGCAATAAATTTCAATGAAGGGGCACGATTTAGATAATCCTTCATATAACTCCCTGTTATTCCTCAGCTCTTTGAAAGCATACATAATATGTTTTGTGGTGCCAAGCTTGTTCAGCCGCGAGTCCATACTATCGCTGTAACCTGTCTCATTTTCAAAGTCGCGGAGAAAGATTTTATATTTAACTCCCTTTTCATTTGTCAGAATATGGTCGCCAAAGATGTTGCCTGCCCATTTTATTCTGTATTTCGCATTCTCGGCTTTATCCCTCCTTTCCTTCAGGACACGGTTTATCATTCCGCTTCGGGTATATTTTTTATGTTTCAGGGGCTCAGGAATAGTCAGAAGGCTAAGTTCATTTTTAACCTGAAGCAGTGCTGCAAATGAATACCTGTTCCAGCCACTTGGCTTCCCACCATATATTGGAATAATATCCCTGTCAAATTCAATTTCAAGGGTGTATTCCGCCGACCGGCTTCCAGATTCGTTGTAAACGAGCATCTCAAAGCGTACTTCCGAACTGGAAAGCATCTGACAGTTACCTGAGTTGAAAATCTCTTCAGCCGCTTTCAGCTCACTCCGGGAAATAATGCCGGATACTTTATCCCTGCACTCCACAACTATCTGTAATATACTCATATCTAATATCTTTTTAAAACTTTCGTAATGGCAATCCCTGATCTTATAAAAAACCATCAATAATTTTTCACTCGAAATATATCAAATTTTCGCCTGATTTGAGTTTCAACTCCTTTCCCCAGACAAATCTTCCATTTAATCCCTCAGGAAGTACCACCTTCCCCGTAACTCCTGTTGCTGTTTTTTGCAGATCCACAATAATATCACCTGCCGGATGAGGAACCTTTCCTTTTATATGTTTCAGGTCTCCCATATGAGGTTCAATCTTAACCGATTTAAAACCAGGCGAATCAGGCTCAACACCGCACACAGTAGCCAGGAAATCATACAAAGGACTTGAGCTCCAGGCGTGGCAGTCGGAACGGGTGGGCTCAGGTGTTTCGGCAAATGTCGTTAACCCGATTGCTATCATCTTCTTCCAGGGCTGAAGCATCGAAGTGTATTTCCCGGCAAGTCCTACCTTTTTCAAGGCACGGAAGAGGTAGAAACGATAATAAAACGTAGCCTGGGTCAATGAAGGATCACTATCCAGTTTTTCAAATAAGGCCTGCTGCTTTTCGACCGGAACAGCGTCGGACAGGATTCCCATTATGCTGGCATGCTGGCTAAAACTCTTTTTTGTCGCATCATCGCTCATCAGTTTTCTGGCGTCATCCCAGCAACGCAGATATGTGTTTTTGCAAAGAGCTTCCCTCAGAGCCGTATATTTTGACACAAGTTCTGTTTCCCCGAATTCCCTGAACAGGTCAATGGCATCGCTAAGTGTATACGCCAGCTGAAGGGTAAGTATCGATGATCCGCCTGTGAAACCGCCCGGAGGTACGCCTCCCGAAGGATATTCATCATTGCCATTCCACGCCCAGTCAACATAATTCCAGTGAGGGGTTGGCCCCAGCATTCCTGTTTTAGGATCAATCTTTCCCGCGTACCAATCAAGGACTGACTTAACTCCCGGAATGCAGCTCTTTACAAATTCCGGATCATCCCTTAACATCCTGTAATCATGCACAATGTTTATCCAGTACATAGAGAAGGGCGGGATGAACTGGTATTTAGTACTCGGATATCGACTTGTTGTGATTCCCTCATTCGATCTTGACCAGTCGAACAGCTTTATTGCCTTGCGCATCAGCCTGTCATCGCCTGAAACATAAAGAGAAATAAGCGCCTGGATCCGGGTGTCGCCCACATATTGTAGCTGTTCATAATAAGGGCAGTCGAAATATGTCTCGCTTGCGCACAACCTTGCAGTACGCCAGCCGACTTCCCAGATATCCTTAAGTGAAGGGTCGTCGCTTTCGAAGCTCGCATTTTCAGTGAAAGGATATCCCGTAAACTTTCCGTAAAAATCATCGATTACAAGCGGTTCATTTCCTGTGGTAATATCAACCTGGACATACCTGTAGGTCCTGAACCACAGGGGTCGAAACAACCTGCCTGTCCCTCCGTCAGGATAAAACTCATCGGTATGACCCTTTATTTCCCTGCCTTCAATATCATTCCTGTTCGCCTTTCCCTCCTTGTTGAAAAGAGCTTCACTATAAGTCAGCTTTATTTTGCTGCCCCTGCCTTTCGATGTTTTCATTTCGGGAAAAGCAGTTGTAAGAACTTTCTGATCGATAAGCAAAGACACTTTCTTATTGGCAGCTACTTCAAGAGGGGCATTGCCTTTCAGGAAGTCAGAAGGAACCGCAACTCCTGCCGAACGGCGTACCGATTCCATCCTCTGAAGAGTTTCCTCCATTAGCGGGATATCGCGGGGTGTCATCACCCAGTCATACTCATCATTGAATCCATAGGGAAAACCCCTGTCTATTTCGCGGGGCTCAATCCATTCATTATCCCTGTAATCCTGTTTTTCCCAGCCCCAGGGATAACTCAATCCATTGATTATCTCTCCGCATCCTGCGTAATTCCAGTAAGAGGAGGAGGCGCTTATTGATTTATCATGAAAGACCTTCCATGTACTATTGCTGTTCACTATTTCTTCCTTCTTCGAGTTTCCCTGAATAATAAAACCTGTCTTGGATGACATTTGTGCAACGGGAGTCCATTCTCCGAAATTCCAGACCACGGCAGAGATTACGTTTTGTCCGGTGACGAGTAAGGCGGCAATATCAACGGTTTCAAAATACCAATGGTATTTATCACCTTTTGCCGGTCCGAAGCAGACCGACTGTCCGTTTACAAAGAACCTGTATCGCGTATCGCCGGATACATTTACGATAAATGAGGATGGTTTACTATCAAGTTTAAATGACTTCCTGAAAAACAGTACATTGAAATCCTTTAATGATATTCCCGGACATGTAATCCATTCTGCGTTCCATCTTTTCTTAAGAAGTTCAGGATTTGGGGTTGCAGCAAAGCTATTTTCAATCTTTTGAGAATGACCTGATAAACCAACTACAAACAGAAACATAAATCCAAAGAAATACCTCATATCTTATAATTTTATCAAACCTTACAGATCATGACTCTTACAAGATTCTAAAATACAATATAAAATCTGATTCTTTTATATATTCAATCAAGAGAACGTAACAATATCCTATTTGTAAATGGGCTATAAAAACAGGCTGTTCTTGAATCCTCAGTGGACCTCTGTGGCAACTCTGTGCACTCTGTGTTAGTTCTTATTTTTATTGTTGCACAGAGGGACACTGCTAGCGCCGATTTGTAATCGGGGCTAAATGCTAAAATAGTACACGATAGCGCCGATTTGCAATCGGGGCTTACCATTTTTACTTTGATTTTAGAATAAGGAATGGACACGGATTACAAATCCGCGCCATCGCATGGAGAAAGACACGGATTACAAATCCGCGCCATCGCATGAAGAAAGACACGGATTACAAATCCGCGCCATCGCATGGAAAAAGACACGGATTGCAAATCCGCGCTATCGCATGAAGAAAGACACGGATTACAAATCCGCGCCATCGCATGGAGAAAGACACCGATTACAAATCCGCGCTATCAGTGGAAGACCATTTTTCAGGCAAGATACAAAGAAGCCCTTGTAAAAAGGCGGTCGAAGCTTGAATCAACCAACAGACTATCTTTATTGTCGAAAACAGGGAAAGGATTCTCATGATAATAGTGGTGCGAAAAATCCCATGTTTCAGAGGGAAACGAATTCTGCCCTTTGTCGAAATTCATTGTTTCAGTTATTCCCTTTGCCGGGATGACAATATCTTTCAGAAGGGCTATAGAATGAACCTGATCGCGCAACTCCTTCAAGGCTTTCTCCCTGAAGTTCCTGAACCGTCCCAGATCGATCATCGACCTGAAAGCCATTCCGACCCTGCTGGTGCGCAGAAATTCCACAACCGGACCGCTGCCTTTTATCTCTTTCTCAAAATCAGACAGATAGAATTTATAAATTTTTTCATAGGCAAGCCTGTCCATGATGAGTTTTGATGTTCCGTGCATATTGCTGAATACCGATCCCCCGCAAAACATGAAGAGTTTTGATTCAGAAAACAGGCTTTCGGGATTACCCATCATTATAATCTCGGCAAGAAAGGCCCCTATTGAGTAGGCAAAAATATTCACCCTGGTTTCGGATGGGATTACCGGATGATTCCCGGCTTTTATCATGTTCATCAGTTGTACAATGTCTCCTACAGTACGATGGCCGGAGTTCAGGAACCTGAGCGGATCCTCGGTAAGCCTGTTGCTCAGTGCAATATTGGCAAAACTTGCCATCTCCGTTTCACCATATCTGATCTTACGCTCATTAACAAAAGGGACCATTGCCCTTGGGTCCTTCCAGGTAACCGGCGACCTGTTTATATGAAACGAGATTGGAAACAATACGACATAACTACCAGTGTTTTCAGCAAGATAATAAGCCCACGCCAGGTACTTGACCCAGCTTCGCTCATTAAGTCCGTGAAACAGGAGAATAACCTTTTTACTGTTGCGATCAGCAGGAACAAATACCGGATATGAGAAATTGTTATTCTCGTGAATCATCCTGTCACTTTCGCTTGAAAAACCAATAGACTCATCATTTGAAACGAACCTTTCATTTACAATTTTAATATCTGAACCCGGGATTAATATCTCTTTAATATCGGGATTGAACACATTTTTCAGCTCGTTGTATTTTTTCGTATACTCCATCATAACTTCATAATCCTTGATTCTTTTTACAAAGAAAAAGCCATCTTACCAACATGGCAAATTAATGTGTCATACGATCAGTTGCAGGGACAAAATCGGCTATTCAGTGACAGAATATTACAATAAGGGATGAAAAATTAAACACGGTCTTAGTCTTAGGTTTCAAAATGTAGCCAAAAAAACTAAATTTGCAGTAATAAAAATGTTTTGATGCCTGACTTTCAGAAACCATTACCTCACTATCTCTTCCAAAAGAGAAATATCGTCAGCCTGATTCTTTTTACATCGGCGTTTGCGTTGGTGTTTATAAACATCTATTCACCCTTTGGTGCCGACAGGTGGTTTAAGCTTACCCGTCTCGAATTGTTTACATATTCAAGCCTCGTTATCCTTACAGGTGTACTTGTTGTTGTCATCAGCAGAATAATAATGTTCCAGCTATGCAAAAGGCATACAATCAACCTCACGCAATACCTCGCATGGATATTAGCGGAGATTATGTTCATGGCACTTTTCTACACACTTTTCGAGATGTTTATACTCAGGGATTCCAGAGAGTTTACCGACATTATTAAAATATCGGCCCTGAATACTGCCCTGGTTCTGCTGATTCCATATTCGGTTTCATGGCTGTATTTCTCGTGGCTTGATAAAAAAGAACAGATCGAGAGATTGGCCGACGTTCAATCGGTATCTGGAAACATCCGGGGAATGATCCCCTTCTATGACGATAAAGCGGTTCTTAAGTTCTCGGTCAAAAAGGAGAATCTCCTGTACCTTGAATCCACCGAGAACTATGTCAGCATCTGTTACTTAAACTATGGAAAGATCTCAAAATACCTCCTTCGTGATACAATGAAGAAAATGGAGGAGAACTTTGCAGGGACGGAAATTATCCGCTGCCACAGATCGTATATGGTAAATTTTGAAAAGGTCAAGGTTATCAGGAAAGAAAAGGAAGGCCTTGTACTGGAACTCGACGAGCCCACCCAAACAGATATTCCTGTATCAAAGACCTATGTTGATAATGTAATGCAGACTTTTTCGAAGTACAGCAGGGTTGCTGAGTAATCATTCTTTTCCCTTTGTGCCCTTCGTGAAACCCTTTGAGCCCTTTGTGTTTAAAAGAAATCCTTAACCACGAAGGACTCTAAGGGTTTCACTAAGGGCACTAAGGGTTAAACCATAATACCCTTTATTTCTTATTCAATTCAAGTTCATAACTCCCCGCCAACAAATGGAACGACCCATCCGGTTTGCCGTTAAGCGTTATAGATTCAGGTGCTCCTTGTAATACTGCCTTTTTTAAATTATATCCAACCGGAAGGAACAGATCGGCTGTTGAATTAGCCGGAACAGTAACCGAATAGGTAACACTCTTTTTATTTCTTGTCCACGTTGAAACGATTTCTCCGTAAGGCGAAGTGTGTTTCGCAGATGCTGAGGTCAACCCTTCAACAAAGTAAGGCCTGAGAATAATATTTTTAAACCCGGGATTCTCCTGATCGGGCTTTATTCCTCCCAGCGCCTTGTAAAACCATGCCCCCGGTTCGCCAAACATAATGTGATTCAGTGAAATATCGCTCTTGGCGTCTATAGGCCAGTTTTCATATAATGTTGTAGCTCCGTTGACAATCCACCACCCCCATGAAGGAAAAGTCTCCTGCGACACAAGTTTATAGGCAAGATCAGCATATCCATTCTCGCTCAGGGCATTAAGTATGGCTTTAGAACCAAGCAATCCAACGTCGATGTGATTATTGTCGGCAATCACCCTTTTTGCCAGGTTTTCAGCAACTCTCCCTTTCATGTCATCCGGAACCACACCCCAGAGAAGCGGGAAACTAAGCTCAGTTTGTACCCCTTTCCCATAGATAGCTGTGGTCTTGTCGAGGTATTTATCGTTGATCGCATGCCTGATCTTCGCAGAAAGTGCTGAATATTGAACATAATCATCTTCCTTTCCGAATAACTTTGCCGCTTTGGAAAGGATAGTGGCATCGGCAAAATAGAAAACAGAAGAGGTAAATTCAACAGGAGTTGTTGATTTGACAGGGATCCAGTCGCCGAGCCCCCATGTTGTTAAACCCGAGGGACTAATAGAGGTTATGTAATCTACATATCGTTTAATATTGTCGTAAGTGTCCGAAAGAAGCCTTGAATCACCATAGAACAGGTAAATGTTCCAGGGAATAACAGCGATTGTGCTTGTCCAGTCAGGACCATTCGCCCAGTGGTAACCCCAGCCACTCGTAGGAATAATGGCAGGAAGAACACCGTTCGGCTGTTGTTCATCGCGGTGATCGGCAAGCCATTTCTCATACACAGTAATCCCGTCGAAATTATAAAGAGCTAATTCAATAGCAATCTGTCCATCGCCTGTCCATCCGTTTTTTTCACGCTGCGGACAGTCGGTGGGATAGCCAAAGAGGTTAGAAAGGTAAGAGCTGTTTGTCGCTTTCCATAATTTATTTATAACCGGGTTTGATGTAACTATTTCACCAGCGGGAGGAACATCGCTGTGCATGAAAAATCCGGTCAGGTTTTCTGTTGTAAGGGTTACAGGCTTGCTGCTGACGACCTCTACATACTGGAATCCCTTATAATTGAATAAGGGCATAAAGGTTTCTTCTCCCCTGCCTCCTGCAATAAAAATATCAGTCTGGAACGGGTCGAGGTTATCTGTGGGCCTGTAATGAACACTGATGTTCGAAATATCGACCCTTCCTTTGACATCAAGCCTTTCAGCATGTATGAGTCTGAAAACCGTTCCTGCCTCAGCCTTCACCCTGAACTGCGAAACGCCTGCAATGTTCCTGCCAAGATCAAAAACATTGATTGTATCGTTTATCTTCCTGACACTTACAGCCGGGATTTTCTCAACATTCCTGATCGGATGCAGCTGTTGTGAAACAATATTGCCTGAAGGAGCCGAACGGTAAATAATGTCTTCCCATTTTGAATCATCGAAGCCGGGTGAATTCCATCCTGGCTGTTCGAGGCGGGCATCATAATGTTCTGCGGTATAAATACTATTGAAAACAACCGGTCCGGATGATGTTTTCCAGCTTTTATCGGTAATTATAGTTTCGATGGATCCGTCTTCATAGGTTATCCTGAGATCCATGCAGAAGGCCGGCCTGTTGCGCCATGGAGCCTTGTCGAAAAACCATACAGCCATAGACTGGTGATTATACCATCCGTTTCCAAGAAGCACACCCGCAGCATTTCTTCCGTTCCTTACCTGCGAAGTGACATCATAGGAGACGTAGAGGGTGCGTCTGTCGAAACGAGTGTACATCGGATCGAGCCTGTGATTCCCGACTTTCTCCCCGTTAAGGTAGAGTTCGTAGAGACCACCGGCAGCTATATAGGCCCGGGCTGATTTTATCTTCCTTTTTACCTCAAATTCCTTTCTGAAATAAGGCGCTTCTTTAACCTGGATTCCATTATCGTCACTTATCCATGAACCTTTCCAGTTTCCCATTCCCATCATCCCCGTTTCAAACGACGAAACAGCGGCTGGTGATTTATTACCGTCCTTATCCCAAACCGCAACACTCCAGAAGTACCTGGTGAATCCTTTAAGAGGTTTGCCTTTGTATGTAACCAGCATTTGGTCAGAAACTACTTTTTCTGAATCCCAGATATCAGCTTTCCCTGAAGACAGAGCTGAGGAATCGGTACTTATCATGATCCGGTAAGCCTGTTGATTTGCACCAAACCTGCTGTCGTCAATCATCCACGACAACCGGGGTATGGCATCGACCCCTACCGGTTTTACAAGGTATTCGCACCTCAGATTAACCGGAAGGCATGATTGATTCTGGCAAATGGCAAGCGAAAGGTTACTGACGAGCAGTACCAGCAGAGCAAAAAGGCGTGCTTTCATAAAAACGATATGAGTTAAAAAACTATACTTTTGGCAGATTCCATGGCTCCCTGTAATTAGGTACCAGGTAGCTGTTTGCATCAATGTCGTTCGTGAATTTAGTCCCATCCCAGATGAGTTTTTTACCCGTCCGGTAAGCTATATTGCCCAGAGCAGAAAATTTTGCTATGTGCGCTCCTATTTCGATGCTTGCATTGGTATTTGGATTCCTCGATTTAATACATTCCAGGTGGTTTTTCACATGGTTGTCGAGTCCCTGATCGAGTCCCTTCTTAAGAGGAACAGCTTCCATCCGGGATTTACCATCAACAACCTCAGGGATTACTTCCCATCCGCCGCGGTCAATAACGAGGGTCCCGTTTTCACCAACAAAACCAAGTCCGTGATTACGTCCATATGCACCGTCGTTAATACCTATTGCATGATCCCACATAACATTGAACCCGTCAAACTCATAGATTGTTTGAAGGCTGTCGGGTGTTTCGCATGCGTCATCGGGGTAGCCGTATTTGCCGCCCATTGCCATAATCGATTTAGGGGCAGTAACTCCCATACCGTAAAGTGCATAATCGAGAAGGTGAACACCCCAGTCGGTCATCAGGCCACCGGCATAATCCCAGAACCAACGGAAGGTAAAATGAAAACGGTTCCTGTTGAATGGCCGGCTGGTGGCTGGTCCGAGCCACATATCGTAATCCACTCCTGCAGGTACCGGCTCATCGGGCCGAACCGGGATCGACGGGCACCAGCCCTGATAAGAGAATACCCTGACAAGCCTTATCTTTCCCAACTGGCCCGACTGAATAAAATTAACAGCATCCTGCCAGTGAGGATCGCTTCTTTGCCACTGGCCAACCTGGACGACTCTTTTATACTTCTGTGCGGCTTTAATCATCAGGTTACATTCTTCAATGGTCCTTCCGATAGGCTTCTCACAATACACATCCTTGCCTGCTTCACATGCTGCAACCATCTGAAGGCAATGCCAGTGGTCGGGCGTGCCAACAATTACAACGTCAATATCCTTATTGTCGATAAGGTTACGCCAGTCCTTATAAAGATGAGCAGGCTTAGTGCCCCGTAACTTCTCAACCTCAGCAGTCCTTTTACTTAGCACATTCTGGTCAATATCGCACAGTGCCAGGCATTCTACCTGAGGATTCTTCAGAAACGAGTTAAGGTCACTGAATCCCATGCCGTTACAGCCAATAAGTCCTACATTGATCCTGTCGGATGGAGCACAACCTGCGGCCAAACCTGATAAGGTAGGTACAAGACCAATGGCTGCTGTGGTTAATGCAGTATTCTTTACAAATTCGCGTCGTGATGTCATGATTATTATAGTCTTTAATTTTATTTAAAATTGATCTGTATAGAAAATTCAAATAAAAGTACAGATTTTTTCAGATTTAAACGGGGAGAAGATTGCAATTAACAATATTTCACATCTTAAATTAAAGTAGCTACACTTCATCTCCCTGAAAAAAGAACTTACACTGAGAGACACAGAGGAACACAGAGTAACACAGAGTTTTTTAACTCTGTGATCTCTGTGCCACTCCGGATTTCCTCTGTGTAAGTTCTTAAATACCAATAATTTGAACACTACATTAAAGATTTACCTTAACAGATTCTCCATCACGGATAAGTTTATTCACTATTTTCTTATTTACCGAATCAGTTACAACAACCCTGATTTTATCTTTTTCACGGCTAATGTTTATGCTGAAGGAAGAATTGAATCCATTGACTTTATTCAGGCTAATTTCCGGCCACTCCGACGGAAGCCGGGGAGTTAAGGAGAAGGAACTGAGACCTTCAGGTCGAATCCCGAAAATTCCTTCGGTAATGATACGGCAAAAAAGACCGCTCTCGGCTGAAAGATGACGCTGGCTTCCCTCCGGCCAGGCCTCGATTGCATAGGGCACATGTTCACCCAGGAGCCGCTGACCTGCATAGTATGAAAGATAATTAAGTGCTTTTTCTGTTTCACCTGCGGCAAAAACGCCTCTCAGTGCATACAAAGTTGAACGGTCCCAAAAGGTTTCGCTTCCTGCCTGGGTCAGAAGCCCATCCTTTGTCCATAATACCGGAGAGAAAAGGGCATCGATTGTCCCCCTGGCTCTTTCTGTAATACCTGTTACAAGCGGCATGCAGATCCACGACCTGAGAACTGTATTGCCATCATAATACCTGTAAGTTTCAAAACCATTGATGTTAGCTTCGAAATACCTGTTAATAGCCGTCCTCAGCTTTTCAGCATCTTTCCTGTATGAAGTAAGCTGTGATCCGTTTTTTCCAAGATCTTTACCCAGAAATGATGCAGACAACAGGGCATCATAATAAAGAGTCGAAGTGCAGAGATTAGCCTTGCCGGCGGGAAATCGTCCCTCAAGTTCATCTGAGTCGGATGTGACAACACCTTCGTTATTCACTTTCCGTCGGCAATACTCAAGGCACCACTCAATAAGAGGCCACAGTTTCTCTGATTCAGTCTTATCGCCCCTTACAAGGGCATACCTGGCAGCACCGTAGGCAATCATGGCAGCATCGCCCCTGTCGCCTGCCCCGTTCCAGATATCTTTTCCCTCGGCTATAATGGAACTGGGGATTGGCTTATAATCAGCATTCATGAACCTTGCAAAATGCTGATAGGCATTGAAGGAAGCCTCATTGCCGGTCTTATACCCGAGATAGGGAAAGAAGGGACCCACATATTCAGCCTGGTCGTTCGCCCAAATAGCGGCGTAATACGACTCCCCACCGGGTCCGTGCATAAGTCCCCCGCTGGTGCGATAAATACTTTCAGAAGCCCTTATCTTTGCAAAGGCGAACATCTTATTAAGGGTTTCATCGGGTGATTCAAACACCAGTGAACTCCACATCTGTTTTACAAATGCGCTTCTGGCCGTAAATTCCTTGTCGATATCGGGCGACGCAGTAACCTGATTGCCAGGGTTACCTGAGATGTAAACATAAAATCTAACTGACTCTCCGGGCTTAAGTTCAAAAACACCGTTATTCTGTATGGCGATTGTAATCGTATAACTTCCTTCCACTCCTTTTGCGGCGTCGGTTGTGTAAACTGTTTTCTGAACGGGAACTGTAAGGGTTACAGGTCTGCCTGAATTATTCTTTACAGAATATCTTTCGCACAGCATGGGAAGTGTGGTCGAAGGAAAGATCTCTCTTGTGATCTCAACCGCCACCGGCAATTTATACCCGCTAACAACCGTCAGTATTCCGTTTAGTGATATCGATTCCACTTTTTCATTTTGAAGGGTTCCCCCGTTTACCGTGAGAAGAGAGGGTATGTCGATAGCATATTTCTGCATCAGGCTGGCATGGGTATTGTTCGGGATGGTACGAAGCATGGGCCACACCATCGAGCGCTCGAGGCTGAAAGAGCCATCGCTTTTTACTCCATACCGCAATACTGTTGAAACCTGTTCTCCGCTCATCTCAATATGATCAAAATGTGGAAGATCTTCCTTAACCTCCCATCTGATCGATCCGTCGGTCTGCACTTTCCATCGTGTCTGTCCAGAAAGACAAAACGGAATAATTAATAAGCTGACAATTAACAACTTCCTCATATATTAAATTTTTTAAAGAGTTATAAAGCCTGTAGAAAAAAATTCTTTTCATTTCCTGTATTTCAACGCACCGATATCAAAGACGGTATCTGTTGAAAGATCTGTTCCGGCGATGTCGGTAGCTCCGGGATCAATATTAATTAACTGTTCAAGATCCAATCCCCTGCCAATTAGCGGAGAACCGGATTTCAGACTAAAAGCCATAAGGTCATCCTTATTTAGTTTTACGGTTCCGGAAGGCAAAAATCCTGAAGGATCAACAAGCCTTGGATCAGCATAAAAACCGGCCATTCTTCCATCAAGCATTTCATTTGATGTAATGGCTGCCCATTCACCGAGATCCTTAAACCCTGCAATCGATCTGTCGCCTGAAAGATTAAAGTAACAGTTTCCCTGGAAAAGTTCGGAAACAAGTCTTGCTCCGGGGATCAGGAAGGCCTCTTTGAAAACAAAAATATTGCTGAAGAATCGGAATCCGGTAGCGTTGTTTTCGATCGTTAAGGAATATCCTCTTTGAGTTGAATTATAAAAGGTATTGTTATAAATATCACAATTACGCATTGTCATTTCAGGAGAACCGCGCCATATCGCAACGGATCCTCCGTTTAATGATCCGTCATTCAGACTGATACAATATCTTAAAGTATTATTCTCCCATGGTTTCCCGGCGCCGAATTCAAAGAGCCCGTATCCTCCTCCCTGATTGTTATACGACAAACAGTACTGAATAACCGAATTTGAAACCCCTCCATCAAGATCGAAGCCTCCACCGTCCTTTGCCACCGGGTTCGTTTTATTATCGTGCGAAATGCAATACTGTATTTTGAAATCATTACAATCCCAAATCCAGATTCCTACCGGACCATTCCCGGTCCATTGCATATCCCAGCCATTGTTAAATGATTCACAGTACTCAATTACGCCCCGGTTCACAGATGAGGCAAGTATCCCGCTACCACTGTGATTATTCAGAACTGTCGGATCGCCCGGATTATTCTCAGTAAGGCAATATCCGATATAAATATCTTCATTGTCAAAATTCAGGGGATCGTACGCTGTGTTACCATCGACTAGTATTCCTGCAAATCCGTTATCATGTGAATGTACATTGGTTATCTGAACATCATTGCATTTATAAACATGTAACCCTGAATGCTGAAATCCTGAAATTTCGAGTCTGTCAATCCGGAGATGGTCTGAGCCGGCGATAAACACCCCATCGGTAATGTTTCCATCCTTCCTGCCAGCACCTGTTAGCATAAGATCTTCAACATTGAAATAATCACAGGCATTTACTTCAATACCAGCTGATAAGCCTCCATCTATGGTTGCCTTTCCGGTACCAAACGATTTTATTGTAACTTCTTTCCCCTCGGTGCCTGAATCGAGCGAATCGAGCTTAATGGTTCCCGGGAATACAGAACCGCCTTCCAGGAATAAAGTATCACCCGGACTAAGGTCTAAAGTGTTAACTTTTGTGACAGTCTGCCATGGTTTCTCCTTTGTACCCGGGTTGACATCATTGCCTGAAGCGCTTAAATAGTAGCATCCTACCTGTACTTCCGGAGCATTCTTGCAGCAGGTCAGTAAGAAAAAGATTCCAAAACAAATAACTAACAGAGCCTGGTTCTTCATAAGAGGAATAGATTTCAGAGTAAAAACCTGAATCCATATAGTTCATGCCTTTTCAGGTTTAAATACAAATTAAGAATCTCTGTGGATCTCTGTGTCTTTCCTCTGTGGATCTCTGTTTAACAATATGTTAAGAACTTACACAGAGTTACACAGAGAGGCACAGGTTACACAGAGATTCTTAAGTCAAAAATCTATTTAACAGAAAATCTGTAAATGGTTGTCGACTTAAGCGTCTCACCCGGGTTGATGATTGTGGAAGGGAATTCCGGACGATTCGGACTGTCGGGATAATGATCAGATTCAAGGCACATACCAGCCCTGTAATTAAAAACCTTTCCGCCATGGCCCGACTTGGTTCCGTCGAGGAAGTTCCCTGTATAGAGCTGCATTCCGGGCTGATCGGTGATAACTTCCAGCATACGGCCACTTACAGGTTCGTAGACAGTAACATCAACTTCTTCCTTATTATCAAGGATATAATTATGATCATAACCTTTGCCAAGGATGAGCTGATCATAGTTCTCCCCTATTCTTTCACCAATTTTATGTGGTGTTGTGAAGTCGAACGGGGTACCAGCCACCTGCCTGATCTCTCCTGTTGGTATCATGACAGAATCAACCGGTGTGAAAGCTGAGGCTTTCAGGGTAAGTTCATGATCGAGGACATCTCCGTTACCTGCACCGTGCAAGTTAAAGTAGGCATGATTTGTAACATTCACGATTGTTTTCTTGTCGGTAGTCCACTCATAGTTCATCACAATCTCGTTATTGTCGGTCCAGGTATAAGTAACTGATACCTTTACGTTCCCTGGGAAACCCTCTTCCATATCGGGGCTCAGGTAGCTGAATTTGACCGAAGATGAATCCTTTTCCGCATGTATTTCTGTATCCCAAACAACGCTGTGCCATCCTTTTGGCCCTCCATGAAGAGTATTGGGCCCATTATTGAGCGGAGTTGTGTACTCAACCCCATCGATTGCGAATTTGCCTTTGGCTATCCTGTTTGCAAAGCGTCCGACAACTGATCCGAATGACATATCGCCATTGACAGTCTCTTCGAAAGTGTCGTAGCCAAAAGTAATGTTGTCCATTTTACCATTTTTATCAGGAACCTCTATCCAGTTGATCTTAGCCCCGAAATTTGTCAGCCTTATTACATTTCCGGCTTTGTTTCTGAGAGTGATGAGATAAACTTCCTTACCATCGTGAGTTCCGAACAAATCTTTTTTAACCATCTGACCGGTTTTTGATGACTGGTTGCAGGACATTGATATTAAAGTAACCAGTGCAAGCGATAACAGGAGGATTTTTTTCATGGTGCTAATTGATAAATATTTGCTAATGTAATAGTTATGTTATTGATCAGGTTTCGTGATAATAAACTGAAATATACAAACTCAGCCGGGTAAAGCATAAATTAATTACTTCGTCCTGAACTGCCAGGCCGGGAATCCTGCCTTATTAAAAAGGGAAGCTTCCGAACCATTTCGCCAGCAGTATCTTACCGAAACAGGTTGACTTACAGAAGGCGAAGAGACTATTACTTCGTTTTCAGCAATCTCAGCCTTTGCCTTTACCCACTTTCCATCAGTACCTGCGACTTCAAATTCATTCAGATTTTTCCCTTTTCCAACCAGTCCGTCTTCGGCATTGTCAAACTTAAGTCTTGCAAGGTTTTTTTCTATAGTAACAGATTTAAAAACAGGTCCGATACTATTGTATTTAACACCATAATCGTTATTCAGAGCCAGCATAGCAAGTCTTTCGCCCACTCCTTTTTTGTCTGGCGGATGTATGTTCATTACAGTTGCGATATCGAGGGTCGAAACCATTCCGGTTTTGGCCAGCTTAAGGGCTTTTTCCTGTGATTCGCGCAGGAAGGCAGATTCAGTGGAGTCGACATTTGAATATACATAGGGTGCTATCTGTACAAAATAGAAAGGAAAATCAGGAAGACCCCATTCCTCTCTCCAGTTTTGAATCATTGCAGGAAATATCTTATCATACTGTGCTGACCGGCTGACATTTGATTCTCCCTGGTACCATATGGCACCTTTTATTGTATAAGGAACAACAGGCTTTACCATACCGTTGTACAGAACAGAAGGTGTTCCTGCACCAAGTGATACAGGCCTTTTAATCGTTTTGAAGTCATTTTTTCCGAGGCCGAACAGATAAAACCTGCTGCCTGAATACTCGGCAACCGGCTGATATTTCCATTCTCCGTTAAGAGGTAGGTAGACTTTACTGTTGTTCTTCACAGTGAGTTTCATTTTTTCGGGTGCGCCGTAAATACCTCCACCGCCCTGGGTATCGATTACCCTGACTGAGATCAGGTTAGTTCCTGCTTTAACCAATGATGCAGGGACATCATAGAGCCTGTCGGCCTGCCACTTTCCGGTTTCTTCAGTAGAGCCGACAAGAGTGCCGTTAAAAAATGCACGGTCCATATCATCAATAGGACCAAGTGAAAGAATCAGATCCTTTCCGGTCATCTCCGGTCCTAATTCAACCTGTTTCCTGAACCAAACAGCTCCGTCAAATTCACCCGTCGATTTCTCAAACTGTGAAGGAAGCTCAATTACGGGCCATTCACTATCGCTATATTGTTCAGAGGAAGCGGTTTCATCATTGAATTTCAGATCCTTATATTGATCGACACCTGCCGCTGAGGGAACTACCTGTTCCAGGCTGTGGAGCCAGGCTTCGTATACTGCCAGCAGTGGCACAGACTCTTTTATTGCTTTTATTTCAGGTACGAATTCCCCGCAATTTTCAAGCGCTGAGGATGACGTCCAGGATTCTGAAGGTGTTCCTCCCCAGGCTGATTCAATCAATCCTACAGGGACCTTTAGCTCAGAGTACAATTTCCTTCCAAAAAAAGTGGCAGTGGCGCTGAAAGGCGCTGCTGTTTCCGGACTGCTGATCTCCCATTTTCCGATGCAATCCTCAAGAGGCTCACCCGAAATCTTTTTCTGAACATTAAAAAGCCTTATCTCATTAATTGCAGATGAAGAAATTGTTTGAGAAGAGTGCATAATTGTATCATTCGGAGGCCAGCCCGCCAGTGGCATTTCCATATTCGACTGCCCGGAGCAGAACCATACTTCACCAACCAGAACATTATTAACAGTTATTGTGGTGTCGTTGGAGGATATTTTTAAAGTATACGGACCACCAGCCTCAGGAACAGGCAATATCACCGCCCATTTTCCAGCTTCAGAGGATTTTGTTTTAGCGGACTTATTCCAGCTCGCCTCAACTGTAATTTTATGACCTGGAAGGGCTTTGCCCCAGATTTTTGCATCAGTTTTCTGTTGCAAAACCATATTATCGCCGATAAGGGACGGCAATTTCAGGTCCGACGGGCCCTGACAGCCGGTCAGAGCCAGAAAAGAAATAATTAAAATTGATAAAAATCTCATGGTGCTTATTTATTTATAGGTTTGGGTTAACCACTGATGCGCAAAGTTAAAGCAGAGAGTGCTGAGGAAAAGTGAAGTTTATCAAAACTCTGCGACCTCAATTCTTTATCTCTGCGAACTTTGCGGTTAATGGATTTCAACTTTCTTATAATTTACAAAAGCCTCAGAATATAATTGAATGATGTTGGAACAGCGTAAACTATATATTGTGGCAGAGGCCTCGGACCACATCCGGCCGATCCTACGCCAAGGGTAAGATGGCTGATACAGAATACAGTTGAGCTGCTTTTTGGAAGGTCAATCCTGTATTCCACTTTGTCCATCTCATCGTCGCTGTAGGGCAGCATTGAGACCTGCAGAAGAGTTCCGTCCGATTGCGCCATGATGCCGCTTCCCTGAGCCGTGGTGACCTTGGCCCACCTTACATCTTCGTGGTTTCCGTTTTCCATAGGCTTTTCGTAGGGAGTCATCTGGCCTTTGACGGTTCCGCTGTAGATGCCCACATCAAATCCTCGCTTGCGATCGGCATAATTTTCCATCGGGCCGCGTCCGAAATAGGCAACCTGGTCAAACTTCGGATCCAGAAACAACCTCACTCCCATTCTTGCAATGGCCAGTTTCGGATCGCTTGGAGTGACTGTATTTTCTGCCTTAATGGAACCATCTCCCATAATTGTATAGACAACATCATGGTTTACTGTAAAGCTGTTTTTACCTTCACCAAGAAGCTTCACGGATATTGTTACAGCCGATTGATTTTTCTGTTCTGCTGCGACTGATTGTGTTGTCCATTTTAATTCTTTCAGTCCTGAAGTAACCCAGCTTCTTTCGGCCCACATATCATCATTACGGTGAGGCGCCCTCCATAAATGAAGCCGTGGACCTCCTCCATCCTTAAGAATATTCACTCCGTTCTTTTCAAGGGATGAGAATGTCCCGGAAATCTTATCGAAAACAACAGTGAATCCCTCGCCTTTTACAGTTAATTCTTTTTCACCTGAAATAAGGACCACCGGATTTACAGCAGCAGCTGGTTTTACAGAAAGAGCTTCAACCGGAAGCTTAAATTGTTCTGATCCAATCTCAAAGCCTTTTTTTGCCCAGATCTGGTCATTTGCAAGAGCAAAGGAGATCCGAAGGAAATATTCAGCCCCTTCAGTTGGTTTTGCAATCTGGTATGGAAGTGTTACAACAACTTCTTTTCCAGGAACTATCTCCGGCAATTTGAGATCGCCTCCTGAGATCTCAATTCCATTTTCCGAAAGGGCCCATGATGCAGTAAATCCTTCAAGACTTATAAACTGGTATTTATTTGATATAAGGAACTGACCTTTCGAAAGGTCTTCGGCAGACGCCCTGATCCACTGATATGCTTTCTTCATCTCAGGGTAATGAGGTTTCAAGGAACGATCAGATGCCACAACTCCCTTATGAATGAAATACTTGTCGTTAGGGAACTCGCCGAATCCCCCGCCATAGGCAATTATCTGATGGTTCGGGTCGCGATTGTTATAAATGCCCTGATCCTGCCACTCCCAGATAGCTCCACCCAGAAGGGCAGGATACTTATCAAACAAGTCGTTGTATTCACCGATGGATCCCATTGAATTGAACATTGCATGGGCATATTCGCAAAGGAAAAAAGGCTTATGGAATGAAGTATCATTTGCGATCTTCTCAACCTCTGACGGACCTGTATACATACGGCTATCTAAATCGGCAGGATTATTCTTTCCTATCCCGAATCCTTCATAATGTACGGGTCTGGAGGGATCGATTGATTTAATCATTGCCATAGCGGCCCTGAAATTTGATCCGCCGCGTCCGTTTTCGTTTCCGAGCGACCAGATAATTATCGAAGGATGATTTTTGAAGTTTTCAACATTAGCGACATTTCTGTCGATGATGGCTGCCTTCATCGTTGGTTCCTCATCAAACCTTCCCGAATAACCGTGGCATTCAACATTCGCCTCGGCAACAAGGAACATACCGTATTCGTCGCACAATTCGTACCAGCGCGGGTCATCAGAGTAATGTGAGGTACGAACGAGATTACAGTTGCCCTGCTTAATAAGCTCAAGGTCGCGGATCATCTGTGCTTCGGTAACGGCATGGCCTACATCGGGCCAGTTTTCATGACGGTTGACTCCTTTGAGCTTTACCGGGGTGCCGTTTACCAGAAATATTCTTCCTTTAATTTCGACCTTCCTGAAACCCGTCTTTGCAGAAAGTGTCTCAATAACTTTTTTACCACTTGTTAATGTCAGAACGGATGTATATAGCTTTGGTGTTTCAGCAGTCCATTTTTCCGGATTATCAACTTTAAATGCAAGTTTTACGGAAGCTTCCTGTCCCGGCTGAAGCTCAGGAACAGCGCTGGTTGCCTGTGTATTAACAACTACTTTTTCGCCATCATAAAGGGTAACATTAACGCTGTAGTTCTTTATTGCCTTAGCCCCGTAGTTTTTAACTTTGGCTATGACCTCAACATTTGAATTGCGGTACTGATCATCGAGGTCGGCTTTGACAAAGAAGTCACGAATATGCGTCTGCGGAGCGCTCCAAAGGCTGACATTCCTGAAAATTCCACTGAGCCTCCACATATCCTGATCCTCGAGCCAGGTGCCTGCTGTAAACCTGTACACTTCAACAGCCACCATGTTCTTACCGGGTTTAACATACTTTGTGATGTCAAACTCTGCAGCGTTACGGCTATTGACACTGTAACCTACTTTCTCGCCGTTTATCCACAGGAAAAAACCTGCATCAACACCATCGAAAGTCAGAAAGATCCTCCGTCCATTCCAGTCAACGGGGAGGTCAAAGTCGCGGCGGTAACTGCCAACAGGGTTGCGTTCCTCATAAGCAGTAAACGTTTTAGGAGGCATGCTCATGACTCTCGGAAAATCCTTTTTTAATATATATCCCAGATTCCTGTAATAAGGAGTTCCATAACCCAGCAACTGCCAGTTTGATGGGACCGGGATCTCTTTCCAGGAACTCACATCAAACGAAGGTTTATAAAAATCTACCGGACGCATCTGTGGCCAGGAGACCCAGTTGAACTTCCAGTTTCCGTTAAGGCTGTTGTAGTAGGGTGATGAATGCCTGTTAGCAGCTAAAGCTTCACTAAGACCAGAATATGGCATCAGTATTGCATGAGCCGCTTCCTTGTTTATACCAAGAAGCTCAGGATTTTCAATTTCAGGAGGGACAGGCGCTCCTCCTAACGAATCTTTGGGTGAAATATTCTGAGAATAACCCGATAAGCCAGTAATCAGCAAGGCAGCACAGCCCATTAGAACAATCCGGATTTTTTTCATCTTGAATAATAAATTAGATTATCAAAAGAACAAGTCTGATTAATTAAAATTGTTTCGAAAATTCTGCTTCAATCTCTACAAGGAGGTTTTCGCGGCACACATCTGCTTCGATATACACAGCGGGTGCACCAATAAAATAACTATTGCATATCTTCTTTACCTTTTCGAAGTCAGATTGTCTTTTTACATAGACACGCAATAAAATAAGATTGCTCAGGTCACATAAAGGCGAGCCGACAATATTATGATGGTGACTGGCTTCAACAAGTTTCATTATGTTTTCAATGGTAATTATTGTCTGCTTCTCAATGTCGTCGGCACCGATAGTATCCTGTCCAAGAATTGATGCTGTTCCGGAAATAAACAGTGTTGAATCCTTGTCACCCGAAAAGAGGACAGCCCTCTCAAACTGGGGGACCTGAACCCCCTTAAGGACCACACGTCCATATTCGTATGGTTTCACCTGATCAGGATTGTTTACCGGGATTACCTTATGATCATCCCCTGTTATAACGGCGATACAGTCGAGGCTTATCCCACCGAATTTCATTCCAATACCGGTAGCGGCAGGAAAACCAGGCACAGTGCGATATTTTCCATATTGCCTGCTCCTTACTTTGTTGAAAATATGATAGTTTTCGCCATTCTCAGTGATCTGAGTGATCTCTCCAATAAAATTCCATTGCCTCACAATGTTATTGAACGACATCTCCTCTGTTTCCAACAGTCTCCTCATCTGATCGAAGGCTGCTTCGGCAGCTGAATCAGGATCGTCGGGGAAGAGACCATTTCCGAAGCCCGAAGCCCACAGAACCTTAAGGGGTCCGCATGTTGCTGTAACATAATGATGCAAATCGAATGACTTGCTTTTAAAATCAAAAACTCCTTCCCTGACGAATCCTGCCTCCAACGACAGTTTACAGGGAGCCTGAGGAGGATGGGCTGTTATATTGAATGCCGGACAATGATTCCCAAAGAACCCGGTAATAATTGATTCCAATCTGTGCCTGAGCTCTTCGGATGAATTATAATCAGGAGAATCAAAAAAAATATTAATCTTAACCAGGTGATGCCCCTCAATCCTTTCACCCTGCAACTGCCTTAAACACTGTTCCAACTCTTCTTCCTGACTACCCCGTAGCTTAGGCAATATTATTAAATACCTGTCCAACATGTCTTTTAAGCTATTCTATGACCCATTCATAAATTCCACTGGCGTAATCCTTGTTCAGCTTAACTTTAATCTTTACTGAAGATGCCTTAACCGGTTTAAAATCAATATAATCCCAATTATCCTTTGTTATTTTATATGGTGTTTTAGCAGAAACTGGCAGCCAAATATTGCCACTAAGATAAAGAATTTCCCATTCATCAGGAATTTTGCAACCTCCATCAGGACTATCGTCATACCAGTATACTTTTGTTTTTGATATTGTAACAGGCTTATCAAAAGTATATTCAATCCACTCCCATTTATCCTTTTCAGGCCACCAGTGGTAATATGGAACGGAATGATCATTCGAATTCGAAGGCTCCAGCTGATCATTGATTGCGGTGATTTCCCTGGTCATCCTACTGGCCTTAATCGTACTTCTGTTTGCAACTGTCGGAGCAGGAAGCGGTCGGGTTGACCCAGGTGATACCGGCAGCCAGACTTTCATCTGACCTGGTCCTCTGTTATTCCAGAGAGCGTAAGGTATCAGTTTCACAGGCTCTTCTCCTAAAATCTCAATACTTCCGTCAAGGGTTCTCTTTGTCTGAAATCCTGTTGTCATGACAATTTCAGTCCCGTTAAGAATGGTGGTATCATAAACTGCCGAAAAAGATGCATCTTTTTTTATCATCAGGTTCAGCACGTTACCTGAATTATTGTCGGGCCATTCAGCGCAATAAATTATGGGTCCACGCTGGACGGCAACTTTTTCCAGGTCATCCTTGATTCTGGAATCAGCAACAACAGTCCGCACCGGCATCGGGAAATCAATATTGACCTTGTCTCCCTGTTTCCAGTTCCTCGATATAACAACATAGCCGCTAACAGGCCTGACCAAAATATTTTCCTCATTCACACTGATCTTAACTGAATCGGCATTCTGATTATCGAACTTATAAAGTCCACCCGGGATTGCTTCATTTAGTGCCCAACCCGGGATCCTGATTTTCAGATCGAACTTTTCGTTCTTTTCAGGATTAACAGAGATCTCAACTTTTCCGTCCCAGGGGAAATTAGCCTTTTGGGAGATATTGATCTTCCTGTCGCCAACAATTATATCGGCTTCATTCGAGATAAATAAATTGATATACAGATCTTTGTCTGTAACAGCATAAATATATCCCGGGATTGCGGGTACAAACCTTGCTACATTGGAAGGGCAGCATGCACATCCGAACCAGGCCTGCCTGCTGTTCTGTCCGCCCGATTCAAGGGGATTCGGATAGAAGAACCTGTCGCCTGAAAGCGATACGCCCGAAAGCATTGAATTGTAAAGTGTTTTTTCCAGGATGTCGTAATACTTCGATTCACCGTGAAGGAGGAAAAGCCTCTGATTTGTGAAGATATCACCTATAGAAGCACAGGTCTCGCAATAGGCTGACATATTTGGAAGAACGAAGGGATCGGCGAAACCTTCATTGCCGCCGCTGGCCCCGATTCCTCCGGTTATATAGATCTTCCCGTAAACCAGGTCTTCCCAGATCTTTGTTATAGCATTAAGATAAGACTTATCCTTTTCGATGGCAGCTATATCAGCCATCCCCGAATACATATATGTTGCCCTGACAGAATGCCCTACGGCTTTTGTCTGGTCAACTACTTTTTGATTAGCCTGGTTGTAAGCATCTCCTTTCGGACCACGAACGTCGAGGAAGAATTTTGCAAGATCGAGATATTTTTTATCCCCCGTTACACGATAGAGTTTTACGAGCCCCATCTCAATGACCTGGTGGCCCGGGTAGACTTTCACCCTGTCCCAGCCAAAATCCTTGTTTACAAGATCGGCTGATTTAAGGGCAATGTCGAGCAATGTACGCTTGCCGGTTGCCTGGTAATGAGCTACAGCTGCCTCGTAGAGATGACCCAGGTTATAAAGTTCATGACTAAGGATGGAATCATTTTCCCACCGGTTTTTGCTGACCCACTCATGAAGCCCTTTTCCTCCATGCATTTCCGCAATAGTCCGGTTGGTATAAAGGTAGCCGTCGTCTTCCTGGGCAAGGCCGATCTTGTAAATAAGAGTGTCAAGATAGAATTCCAGCTTAGGATCAGGAAAGGTCTGAAGCGAATAACTGGCACCTTCAATGATTTTGAAAACATCGGAATCATCAAATGGGTAAATTGTCTGGAATTTCCCGGTATCTAGGCCACCGGCTATTTCGAAGTTTTTCACCCTGCCGGTCGATTCACAATAGCCAAATGCGATTGGAATTGTGACAGAAGCATTTTTCCTGATACGCGGAGCCCAGAAGTTATCAGTCAGGCTGACGGAAGTGAATGAAACAGGCTGAATTGGATAATCGGCAACAACCGGTGTTTTTTCTGCACATCCTGAAATGAGTAATACAATTCCTGAAACCGCGAATATTAACTTGAAGAGTACGTTCATAACTATTATTTTGTAAGTTCCAAAACTACAACAGATTTAGATGGCATTGTCACGGTTAACAGTCCATCTTTCAGCAAAAATCCGCTGAAAGCTGCAGGTTTAACCGTTTCGGGCTTATCAAAGCCATTAAAAGAATTCATTTCCGGAGCAGTAAGCACTTCTCCCTTTGCTTTTTTATAGGTTTCTCCGATTAAAGGACAGGTAACAACAACAGCTTTGCCCGGATTCAGGTTTGCAATAGAAATATGCACTTTACCCTCATTATCAACAGATGCTGAAGCAGATACGGAAGGGATTCTTTTTTCTCCATTTGTATAATCCTCACATCTGAGATCAATATTGAGAAGCCTTGCCTCCTGATGTACGCGGAACATCCTGAATACGTGATAGGTCGGAGTAAGAACCATTTTGTCGTCTTTGGTTAGTATCACCGACTGGAGCACGTTCACAATCTGTGCAAGGTTAGCAACCTTCACCCTGTCGGCATGCTGATTGAAAATATTCAAATGTATTGCAGCGGTAATTGCATCGCGCATAGTATTCTGCTGGTACAGGAAACCGGGATTTGTTCCGGGTTCTACATTGAACCAGTTTCCCCATTCATCAACCACCAGTCCTTTGGTTTTCTGAGGATCGTATCGGTCCATTATTGCTGAATGGCCTTTTATGATCTTATCCATCTGAAGATTCATTCTCATGGTTTCGAACCATTCGCGCTCATCGAATTTAGTGGCGGAGCCCTTATAGCCCCATCCGTCAACTATGGAATAATAGTGTATCGATAAACCCTGAAATCTATCCCTGGTGCCGCCATCCTTCATGAGTGTTTCTGTCCATCCAAAGTTGAAATCGGAAGGACCGCAAGCCACCCTGTAGAGCTGGTTTCCGGCATAATTACCAAGGTAGGTTGAGAATTGGCGCATTGTATTTGCATAGAATTCGTCGGTCATATTTCCTCCGCAACCCCAGTTTTCGTTACCGATAGCAAAATACTTCACTATCCATGGCTGTTCCCGGCCATTTTCCTTACGAAGCTTAGTCATCGGGCTTTCAGAATCCGATGTAAGATATTCGACCCATTCCGCCATTTCCCTGGGAGAACCGGAACCTACGTTTCCATTAATATAAGCATCACAGCCAAGCAGTTCGGTAAGCTTCATGAACTCATGTGTTCCGAATGAGTTATCTTCAGTTACACCTCCCCAGTTGGTATTCACAATTGATGCCCGTTTCTCTTGCGGGCCAATTCCGTCTTTCCAGTGGTAAGTATCCGCAAAACAACCTCCCGGCCAGCGAAGGTTGGGGACTTTTATCTCGCGCAATGCGAACAGGACATCATTCCTGATACCATATGTATTTGGTATTTTCGAATCGGCACCGACCCATATTCCACCATAAATACAGGATCCCAGATGCTCCGAGAAGTGACCATAGATATCTTTGCTGATGACAGGTCCGGGATGGTTTGCCACAACGACCAGCTGATTTACCGAAACAAGATTCTCCTTCTGTCCGCTTGCAGTGAATGTTGCAAGGAAAAGTACAGTCAGGAATGCAGAAAGTGTTTTTTTCATGATATGCATTTTATTCTATTTATGTTACTGTCATTTGTGATCTGCGTATTGTTTTAATGCCACGAAGGCGCGAAGACGCTAAGGATCAAATATGGTTACATACCAAACTCGATCAGATTGCCAAGTTTCTTATACTTTTCGAACAGGGCTTCATATTTTTCAGCTCTGACCGGGTCGGGCTGGTATTCCTTTTCAGAACCTCCGCCCATTGCTGTCTGAGCCGAGGAGATGTCGGGATGTATACCGGCAACCACGGAAGCTGCCATTGCCGAACCAAGTGCACAAGTCTGATCAGAACTTGCCACCCTGATTGGCATATTGAGAACGTCGGCAACTATCTGCATCACGAATGGATTCTTTTTCGCAACCCCTCCGATAGCAATAACTTCGTCGATACGTACTCCTTCGGAAACAAACCTTTCATTAATCATTTTCGATCCGAATGCCGTTGCTTCAACAAGGGCCCTGAAGATCCTCGGAGCATCCGATCCGAGAGAGAGACCGGTGATTAATCCTTTAAGATTCTGATTGGCATCGGGTGTGCGCCTTCCATTCATCCAGTCGAGGGCGAGTATTGAAGTTTCTTCAACAGGGATGGACTCTGCCTGTTTGCTTAATTCCGCAATCATCCGGCCCGAAGCTTCCTCAGCTATCCTCGTTCTGGATGATTCGTCCAGCCAGGTCATTTCACCAATAAGGTTAGTTACAGGCCACATAAGCAGGTTGCTGAACCATGCGTAAATATCGCCGAATGCCGATTGTCCGGCTTCAAGACCAACCATACCCGGAACTATCGACCCGTCGACCTGACCACAAATACCGGCAACAAGCCTGTCGCCAAACTCTTCGGCAGGTATTATAATCATGTCGCATGTTGAAGTTCCCATGACCTTTACGAGGTGGTATGGTTTGATCTCACCGCCCACTGCTCCAAGATGAGCATCGAACGATCCTGCTCCGACCTTAACGTCAGTTGTCAATCCGAGTTTTGCTGCCCATTCGGGTGAGAGGTTCCCTGCGACAACATCGCAGGTATAAGTTTCTTTATATAAACGCTCCCTTAAACCCGAGAGCAGGGGATCAAGCATTGATAGGAATTCCTCATCGGGAAGGCCATTAAAATCTTCGTGCCACATAGCCTTATGACCGGCTGCACACCGGCTTCTTTTAAGCTGAAGCGGATCTGTGTTACCTGTAAGAAGTGCCGGTATCCAGTCACAATGCTCTACCCAGGAGAAGGCATTCTTCCTCACCTCTTCACTGTTGCGAAGAACATGCAACACCTTGGCCCAGAACCATTCCGATGAGTAAATACCGCCTTCATATTTGGTAAAGTCGGTGCCTCCCCATTTTCCTGAGAGCTCATTTATCTCCGAAGCCTCTTTCACGCCTGTATGGTCTTTCCACAGTACGAACATTGCATCAGGATTTTCTGCAAATTCAGGCTTTAACGACAGGGGTACTCCTTCGCTGTCAACAGCAACAGGAGTTGATCCGGTGGTGTCGACCGAGATTCCTGCAATATTTTTTACTGTTTCATCTGATAAACCTGCAAGAGCCTCTTTTACTGAATGTTCCAGCCCTTCTACATAGTCGAGGGGGTGCTGCCTGAAACGGTTTCCCGAAGGATCGCAGTAGAGACCCTTTTTCCATCGCGGATATTCAAATACCGATGAGCCAACAATATTACCAGTTGAAGCATTTGCAACAACCGACCGGACCGAATCGGTTCCGTAATCAATCCCAATAACATATTTATCAGCCATATCCTGGTTTTTATAAGTTATGTATGTTAAAAATAACGTTTCGTTTCTATTTTACCCGGAGATAATTAATTTCTATCCTGTCCATAATAAGCTCCTGTTCCATGCTTCCTTTTAAAATGCTTATCGAGAAGAGAATTTGCAACGGGTTCTTCCTTTCCCAGGAGGACTGTCATAAAAGCCATTCTGGCAATCTCTTCGAGGGCGACTGCATTATATACTGCATCAGCAGCATCCTTTCCCCAGCAAAAAGGCCCATGCCCTCTTACGAGTGCTGAGGGAACTGAAAAAGGATCAAAACCTATAAGGGCTTCCACGATGATATTGCCCGTATTGGCTTCATATTCATTTTCTATTTCAATGTCGGTCAGCAACCTGGTACAAGGCACCTCACCATAAAAGTGATCAGCATGCGTCGTTCCAAGGGGTGGGATTGCCCTTCCTGCCTGAGCCCAGGAGGTAGCATGTGAGGAATGAGTGTGAACAATTCCTCCTACATTTATAAAAGCTTTGTAAAGAACCAGGTGGGTGGGAGCATCGGTTGAAGGTCTGTATTCTCCGTCAACAACCTTCCCTTCGCTGTCGAGAACTACCATATCGTCAGGCTGCATCGTATCATAGCTTATTCCGGATGGCTTAATCACAATAAAGCCACTCTCGGGATCCCTCCCGCTGACATTGCCCCAGGTATGAATGACAAGACCATGACGCACCAGATCCATATTAGCCTTAAAAACCTCTTCCTTTAACTTTTCAAGCATATTTCAGTAATTCTAAACCCATAACTAATCACTCCATCAACTTTAGACACTTTAGACACTCCAGACACTTTAGGCACTTCAATTAACCTCCAGATTAAAATAAAACCCATCCTCCTTAAGATGCTCAATTCTGTCTTTATTAAACCTGTAATAGAATGCCCCTTTCTTTGACGTAACTGTCTCTTTCTCATCGAGTTTTTCGAGAATTCCCATTGATAATATTTTCTTCCTGAAATTTCTCCTGTCGATCTGCCTTTGATAAATAGCTTCATAAAGATCCTGAAGATGTACCAGGGTGAATTTTTCAGGAAGCAGCTCAAAACCGACCGGAGCTATTTTAACCTCAGCCTGTAAGTCAGCAAGGGCTTTTTTCACCATTTCGGCGTGGTCGAATATAAGTTCGGGAAGCCTGTTAAGTGACCTCCAGTTAACGCCAGTATTTTCAACAATTTCAGGGTCGATATCCCTAATCGAGATCAGTGCCCAGTAGGCAATTGAAATTACTCTATCGCCTGGATCCCTGCCAGTATCGCCATAGCAGTATGACTGCTTCATGTAAATTGATTCGAGACCTGTAAGTTTCCGCAGGATTCTTGATGCAGCAGCCCCGAGGCTCTCATCTTCTTCCACAAATCCTCCTGTGAGAGACCATTGCCCTTTTGCCGGCTCAATTATTCTTTTGAACAGCAAAAGTTTGATCTCCTTCTCAAGCAGATCATAACCGAAAATTACACAGTCAACCGCAACAAGATGCCTGGCCCGATCGTGATATGATTTCATTTATTTAGGTCAGTTACCGGTAAAAAAAGCACAATTTCTTCCCGGTATCAGATGATGCCGGCCGAAATATGATAAAACAACTCGTTCCATCTCAATTCCTTTTTGAAGGACGAGAGTTCGCATTTCTCATCTATCAGGACATATTCCACGCCCATCATTCCTGCGAAGTCCTCGAGATATTCTGAACTAATTGAGGTACTGAAACCGGTATGATGAGCTCCTCCGGCGAGTATCCAGGCTTCAGCAGCCCTTTTTAAATCGGGAAGCGGTTTCCACAGAACGCTTGCAACCGGGAGATTTGGCATATCGGGGCACTCCGAAACCTCAACTTCATTTACTATCAGTCGGAACCTGTTTCCAAGGTCAATCAGTGAAGCATTCAAAGCTTTCCCGGGAGCTGTTTTGAAGACCAGCCTGGCAGGATCATTTTTACCCCCTATCGAAAGCGGGTGCACTTCAATAGTGGGCACATTCTGAGCTATGGAAGGACATACTTCAAGCATATGAGCGCCAAGCACCTTCATGCCTGCAGGATCCATATGGTAAGTATAATCCTCCATGAAAGAAGTACCGCCATTAAGTCCATCAGCCATAACCTTCATGGAGCGCACAAGGGCGGCCGTCTTCCAGTCACCTTCGGCGCCAAAACCATAACCCTTTGCCATTAATCGCTGTACTGCCAGGCCCGGCAGCTGCTTAAGCCCGTGGAGATCTTCAAAAGTTGTGGTGAATGCCTTAAAATTACCGTTATTAAGGAATTGCTCCATACCGGCTTCTATCCTGGCTGACTCTTTCAGCGTTTCAGATGAAGCGACTTCTTTTGTCAATTTATATTCCGAATTATATTCCTCAAGCAGCTTTTTTATTGTGTCCTCGTCAACGGCATTCACATATTTCACCAGGTCGCCAATGCCGAAACCATATACAGAATATCCCATTTGAATCTGCGCACTGACCTTATTTCCCTCTGTTACAGCAACATCGCGCATATTATCGCCAAACCTGGCTACCTTCATATTCAGGGCATCATGGTAGGCGGCTGCCACCCTTATCCATACACCGATTTTGTCAATAGTTTCAGGATCTTCAAAATGGCCGACAACAACCTTTCTGTTCAGCCTCATCCTTGTGCCGATAAATCCGAATTCACGGTCACCATGGGCAGCCTGGTTCAGGTTCATGAAATTCATATCAATCGAATTCCATGGAATATCCCTGTTCAGCTGAGTATGTAAATGGAGAAAGGGCTTATTCAGGATCGACAAACCCCTTATCCACATTTTTGCAGGGGAGAAAGTATGCATCCATGTTATAAGACCTATGCATTTCTTTGAACTGTTTGCCTCAGAACACAGTTCGGTGATTGATTCGGGTGTTGTAAGCACCGGCTTGAATATCACTTTTACGGGTATCACTGCTGACTTGTCGAGCGAAACGGCTATTGCCAAAGAATCATCGGCAACCTGTTTAAGAGTTTCCGGACCATAAAGATGCTGGCTTCCCGTAACAAACCATACTTCCTGATTATTATATATTTCCATTTTAAATTATGTAAAAGTTTAAATCAATACTATTTCAGGCAGTTTACCAGAAGTAGATGTAAAAGAGGATTATTACTACAATAGTCATCCCCGAGAAGACGAGGTCCCAGTTATTCCAGCTTGCCCTTGTCAACGCTTTCTGCTCAGCCGTTGCTGAACCGAAGTACAACCCTTTTATTGCAGCCTGATCAGGCTTTTTGGTAACCATTGAGGTAATTATCATTACCACAATTACTAAGAAGAACAAAGCGATTTCATAATGAAGCCAGTTAGGAGCAAGAAAAACCTTGTATAGAACTCCTTCCTGACTTATACCTCCCGCGAATATTTTCAGGCCAAGTCTGAACATCCCAAGCACAAATCCTGTTATCAGTCCGACAAGGCCGGCAGCTGAAGTAGTCCTCTTCGAGATGACACCTAAAAGGAATACGGCAGCTATCCCGGGCGCAAGGAGTGATTGGACATCCTGCAGGTAAGCATACAGGACTTTCCCAAGGCCCTTCATAACAGGGATCCAGAGAATGCCAAGGATCACAACAACAACTGTTGCAATGCGTCCAACCTTTACAAGTTCTTTCTCTGGTGCCTGAGGCTTATATTTCAAATAAAAGTCAACAGTGAACAGTGTGGCGGAGGAGTTGAAAAGCGAAGCCAGTGAACTCATCAGTGCAGCAAGGATACCCCCTACTACCAGACCCTTGAATCCAAGCGGGAGAAGTTCTTTCACGAGTATAGAGAAAGCTGCATCCGAACTTGTCAGGTTTATCATGCCCTTTGCATTAAGCGAGTAGGCTATCATACCGGGGATCAGGAAAATAAAAACAGGAGTAAGTTTGAATGCTGCCCCGAGTATTGCACCACGTCTCGACTCTTTCTGATTTCGGCCTGAAAGAACCCTTTGAACAATATACTGATCAGTACACCAGTACCAGAATCCGATTATGGCAGAACCCAGGATAACACCTGTCCATGGATATTCGGGGTCACTTGCCGACCTCATCAGGTTGGTCATTGTATCTCCGGCGGCATTAACCGGTACTGCACGGCAGATAGTCATCATCTCCTGCCATCCTCCAAGTTTAATGAGCCCTATTACCATAACAGCCAGAGAACCGACAAGGAGGACAGGAGTTTGTAAAACTGATGTCCATAGAACAGCCTTCATCCCTCCAAGTGTTGTATAAATACCGGTAAGAACTACAAGTCCGATAGCGCTTATCCAGAAAAAATCTATGCCAAACAATGATTCAATTCCAAAGACCTGTTTGAATACAATACCCCCGGCATAAACTGTAACAGCCACTTTTGTAAACACATAACTTACAAGCGAGATGATTGAAAGAATGCTCCTCGATGACTTGTTGTATCTTTTTTCAAGAAACTCAGGCATGGTGAAGACCCCGCTCCTTTCATAAAAGGGAACAAAGAACCAGCCCAGAATCAGTATCAGCCAGCCGTGCATCTCCCAGTGAGCCATAGCCATTCCGCTTGATGCTCCTGCTCCCGCCAGTCCGACAAGATGTTCCGAACCAATGTTCGATGCAAATATTGAAGATCCGATCGCCAGCCATGTTGCATCTCTTCCGGCAAGAAAATAGTCAGTAGAAGTTTCGTCTTTCTGTCTGATAACCCACAGGACAATTCCTACAAGGCCAAGACAGAAGATCCCTAGTACAATCCAGTCTAATGTTCCCATAATAATTTCTTTTGATAATGAAGATCAGAATTTGTAATTTCTTTTTTATAAATCAGGTAAAATAATCGTTTCAGAAAGCCAACAGATTTTCAAAAACTTAATGTTTTTACCAAACAAATCTATAAAAAAAAAACTTAAAGTGTACTATATACATTTAAAATATTCTGAAATATTACAAGAAGAAAGATAACCGGATTATAGTGCTGATTAAGAGTGTAAAAGCAATTTGGATTATTGCCATTCATTCAGCGAAGACTGAATGAAATCAATAATTTTCTGATTTTCGCTCTTCCCGTTGCCTTTAACAAAAAATGGTTCCCCGAATTTAAAATGAATGTGTTTACTGACATCGATGGGTCCCAGTTCCTTTATTATCTTTCCATTCCCCCAGAAATCTGTTTTCAGCGCGACCGGAACAACTTTCACCCCTGCCTTCCTTGCAAGCTTAACTCCAAGTGAATTAAACTCCTCAGGCTTAAATTCAACGCTTCGGGTACTCTGAGGGAAGATAATTATGGAGATCCCTTTTGACAATAATTCCATTCCTTTTGTCATAACAGTCTCAAAATCCTTTCTGGGGTCGATACGGCCTACCACAATCGGATTCCGTGAAAGCATGACATCTTTAAAAAGCGGATGCCTGACAAGGCTGTCCTTTACAACAAATGTGGTCTCCCGGTAAGGACTGACAATACATGGCAGTACCATGGTTTCGAGGGTGCTCATGTGATTGCCGATAAAAAGCAAGGGTCCTTCCGGACTGATCATGTTCTCCATACCTGTGATATGGAATTTTCCGCCGGCAGACTCTATAAAACTTAAGATCTCAAAAGATGAATCGATCCAGGCCTGCGTATCGTATTTCTTTTTTATAGCCTGTTTCCGCGTTCCTAAAACAACTTTTGCATACCTGATGGAAAAGTAGAGACGGTTGTTGTGAATAACTTTGTCCCACAACGAAAGGTGTTCTTTTTCAGGAGTATTATAATCGAATGAATCAAAATAGCTTTTGTACATAGACAGGGATTTATACATTGTCATCCGAAATAATAATGACTACACAAAGTTAATTCATTTCTGACAATCAAAAAATTATCATATTTCTGAAGTATGACGGATTAAAAACTCATTTTCTTTTAAAACCTTTCGCTCTTAATAAATTTGCTTAATTTGTATCCATTGATTCAATACTAATATTAATTTTTGCAAAACCTTCATGCCCTTTGTAATACCTTCGAGTCCTTTGTGTTTAATAATATCAAAATCAAATGAAGAATCCACTTTTATTTTTTTGCCTGATAGTGGCAATAAATCTTTCGGCATACGCCTCTGAACCCTTTAAAGGAGAAAAATGCATTGTAAAATCTGAATTCATTTACAATAAGGAAGATGTACCATTTCCAAGCTGCCATGCATCGACTATAATTGAAAAACATGATGGTCTTATTGCCGCCTGGTTCGGAGGCACCGAAGAGAAGGATCCTGATGTCGGAATCTGGACAAGCCATTATTCCGATGGCAAATGGACGAAACCTGCTGAGGTAGCAAACGGCATCCAGCACAAATCGAAAAGATACCCTTGCTGGAACCCTGTCCTTTATAACGCTGGTAATGAAATACTTTTGTTTTACAAGACAGGACCCTCTCCGTCAACATGGTGGGGAGAACTAATCAGATCGTCTGATGAGGGAAAAACATGGTCACGTTCATCCCGCCTGCCGGAAGATATTTATGGTCCGGTCAAGAATAAGCCAATTCTTCTTAAAAACAATATATTGCTATGCCCGTCGAGCACGGAAGATCAGGGTTGGAGGGTTCACATGGAGTTCACTTCCGACAATGGCAGTACATGGGAACGTACACCTGCACTTAATGACAGGAAAACAGGAGTTATCCAGCCGACCATACTTCAACTTCCGAACGGAAGATTGCAGATGCTTTGCAGGAGCACTACCTCATACATAATGAACTCATATTCTGACGATAACGGGCATACATGGACTGAACTCACATCGTCCGGAGTGCCAAACCCAAATTCAGGTATTGACGCAGTGACGCTTAAGGACGGACGTCATCTTTTAATATATAATCATATCTCAAAGGGCAGGAATGTGCTGAATGTTGCTGTTTCGGGCGACGGAGTTGAATGGAAAGCCGCGGCACTTCCCGAGAATGAGCCAAAGGGAGGTGAATTTTCATATCCTGCCATTATCCAGACAAGTGACGGACTGGTTCACATAACCTATACCTGGAACAGGAAACTCATAAAACACTTAATTATCGACCCGAACAGCATTGAGGCTAAACCATTTATTAATGGCGGCTGGCCTGAAAAATGATTAATACTGATTAATTAAAAAATCCTTGTTCGTCTCATAGAGTTTTATGCTCTCCATGACAATATCCCAGGCTTTTTCTTTTCCAAGAAACTGTTCAACCGTTACATTTTTGTGCTCGAGCTTTTTATAATCTTCAAAGAATCGCTTAAGCTCAATAAGGTAATGAGGAGGAAGTTCTGATATGTCGTTTATATAATTTATCGACATATCGTGAGCTGCCACGGCAATTATCTTATCGTCCCTTTCATCTTCATCTATCATTTCCATGACACCGATAACCTTTGCTTCGATGAGACACCTCGGAAATACGTCAATGGAACAGATTACAAGTATGTCAAGCGGGTCTTTGTCATCACAGTAGGTTTGAGGAATAAAACCATAATTGGCCGGGTAATGAACCGAAGAGAACAAAACACGGTCGAGCCTCAGAAGACCCGAGGCCTTATCAAGCTCATATTTGCCCTTGGAACCTTTTGGTATTTCAATAATCCCATTAACATACTGGGGTAGATTATTTCCTGAAACAATGCTGTGCCAGGGGTGCCTGTTATCTTTCATATTATAAATATTTTATACGAATATCGGCATAATAATTATCAAAATGACACATCATCATTTGCTGAAAAATGGGATTATGAGCAGGGCAACGGACAGACCTGTAAGTACTGCGACAGCCCCCCATCCTATTATATTCTGGTAGAGCTTATTAACATATACTCCCATAATCTTCTTGCTGTTAATAAGCAGGATCATGCTTACAAGTACTACCGGTAGCAGTATCCCATTGAGAACCTGCGACCAGACGGAAATCTTGATAAGGGGCGCATTAGGAATAAGTATAATGATAGCGGAGATTACAAGAATCCCTGTATAGAGGGTATAAAATTCCTTTGCCTCATCCCATTTTTTATCAATGCCGGCTTCAAAACCGAAGGCTTCGGAGACATAAAATGCTGTTGCAAGGGGCAGAATGGTAGCTGAAAAAACCGAAGCAACGAAAAGCCCGAATGCAAATACCTGCGATGCAAGCTTGCCGGCAAGTGGTTTAAGTGAAAGTGCCGCATCCTTTGCCTCATTTATCACAATACCATTCGGATGAAGGGTTGAGCCGCATGCCACCATAATGAAAAAGGCCACAACCACTGTAACCACACAACCCACTGCAATATCTATCATTGTATACCTGAAGTTTTTCATTTTCAGACCTTTTTCAATAACAGTCGATTGCATATAAAATTGCATCCAGGGGGCTATGGTCGTACCTATGAGAGCTATAATCATGGCCAGGCTGTTAGTATTAACCTCGAACTCGGGATGTATAACCGCATGGCCTATCTCACCCCACTGGGGACCGCTCATAAGTGCTGAAACGACATATGCAAGAAGTGATAAACTGAATATCAGAAATATTCGCTCGGCAATCTTATATGTTCCTTTTACAACCAGCAACCATACTAATATTGCCGCTATTGGTACTGAAATATACTTGCTTATTCCAAAGATCTCAAGGCTTCCTGCAACTCCTGCAAATTCAGTTGTAGTATTCCCTATATTAGAAAGCAATAATCCGACAAAAATAAAAAATGTGATTTTCATGCCGGCATTTTCACGAATCAGATCAGAGAGGCCCTTGCCTGTAACGATTCCCATCCTTGCATTCATCTCCTGAACGACCATGAGCACAATAAATGAAGGAATGAGGGTCCAGATCAGGTTATAACCGTACATGGCACCTGCAACCGAGTATGTTGTTATACCACCGGCATCATTATCTACACTGCCAGTAATAATTCCGGGACCAAGAATCGCAAAGAAGATAGCAAGTTGTCTTATGAAATTTGATTCCCTGATTTTTGTCTTTATCATTTCTGCTTACAGTTATCTTTTCTTTGTTCTTCTCTTATTTATAAGATCCTCGACAACATCATCGACAACGACCATTCCCTGGAGCTGGTTGTTATTATCAACTACAGGGACGGCGAGGAGATTATATTTTGAGATCAGTTCTGCAATATCATCAACTTTCTGGTCATCATACAGGAAAACCGGATCCGATTTCATTATCTGGTTAACTGTCGTTTCGGGCTGGGCAACAACAAGGTCGCGCAGGTTAAATGTTCCAATAAGTTCATCATTCGACTCAGTAACGAACATATTATACAGTTCGGCTGACTCCGGTTTTTTCTGACGAAGCTCTTCTATCACCTCCTGAACTGAGATCCCGGGACGGAAAGACAGAATATCGGTTGTCATAAGGCTACCGACTGAATTATCGGGATATTCAAGCAGTTCTCTTACTTCCTGAGAAGACTCCCTGTCCATCTCCTTCAGAAGTAATTCTGCCTTTTCATCTTCAAGTTCATCGAGGATATCTGCCACTTCGTCGGCAGGCATTTTCTCAAGAACATCGGCCGCTTTATTAACAGGCAGGTTTTCAACAATATGCACCTGGGTCTCAATTTCAAGTTCCTCAAGAACATCGGCTGCTTTTTCCTCATCGAGAGCGGAGAAGACCGACATGCTTGACTTCTTTCCCAGGTCTTCGAGAATATCAGCAAGGTCAGAAGGGTGAAGAGTATGCAGCTTGGCATAACTCTTGGAGAGCCTTATGTTGAGATTTGAATAGTCGATAGCCTGAACATCATCCCACAGAATGAACTTTGCGGGGATATTCACCTTGAACAGGGAGAGAATTTTCTTCATTGGAACCGAAATTCCTATACGCCGCAGAAGGCCTTCAATACCTATGTCAACAGCTATGGCGAAAGTACCGGCGGGCAATGTTGCAAGGCGCACATCATTAACCCTCACAAGTTTACGGCCATTAAGGTCAACTATCTGCTTGTCGAGGATATTTTCAACCAGGAACAATCCGTTATCAACCTCCTCCCGGCTCAATTCCTTCAATCCGGTACATGTTACATTGAGAACCTCCCGGGTCTTTACTACCCTGAAGGTGTTAAATGAAAATATTTTTGCTTCCTTCTTGATCTTAAGCTTAACGCCGGTTATAAGCTGCTGCGATGGGTCATTAGCCCCTGAAGGAACAGCATTTACGAGCAGATCCTTGATAATTCCGATATCATCACCATCAGCGCCAAAAGCTACCCGACCGATAATACCGCCTAAATAAAATGTTGTTAGTGAAGTCATTGTCACCTCCTTACTGTTTCTGATACAGGAGGAAGTGACCGAAAATTCCGGCAGCCCTGCTGGATCAGTATTTAAATTAATCTATTCGCCGGATCATCATCCATTCAGTTCCCAAGTTTGATTAGGCCACAAAAGTAAATTTCCTATCAATACATTCCAAATAAAACTCCACATTTCAGTCCCTGTACAAACGGATTTACTTACCAGCAGTCATTTAGAGATAAATATTGAATTAATAACATATAGGTAAATGTGCTTATTTTACTATTTTTTTAAGATCAAAAAGAGATGAAGTAGGTCATTATGTTCTTTTTTTTCTATTTTTGACGTCAATTCTATCAATTATTAAGACCAAATAGTGGGAATTTTAAAAGAGAAACTTTCAGGTTACGATGCTCCGCAGAAAGCAATGCAGGCTGGCATCTATCCCTATTTCAGGGAAATAGAATCCGATCAGGATACAGTAGTAACGATCAATGGCAAAAAAGTCCTCATGTTTGGCTCCAACAGCTATCTCGGGCTGACAAACCATCCAAAGGTCAAGGAGGCAGCCAAGGCGGCCATTGACAAGTATGGCACAGGATGCGCCGGCTCAAGATTTCTTAACGGGACGCTTGATATACATACCCAACTCGAAGACAGGCTGGCAAAACTTGTTAACAAAGATGCTGCTCTATGTTACAGCACTGGATTTCAGGTCAATCTTGGAGTGGTATCAATACTTGCAGGAAGGCATGATTTCCTTCTTCTCGATGAACTCGACCACGCCTCTATAATTGAAGGCAGCAGGCTGTCGTTCTCAAAAGTCCTTAAATTTGCCCATAACGATATGGAAGCCCTTGAGGCTAAATTGAAGGTCTGTCATGGCGATCATATCAAACTGATAGCCGTCGACGGTATCTTTTCAATGGAAGGAGATATTATTAAGTTGCCAGAGCTGGTAGCCCTTGCTGAGAAATACAAGGCTTCGGTTATGGTCGACGACGCTCATTCGCTGGGGGTGCTTGGCAAAAACGGGTCAGGTACTGCTTCTCACTTCGGACTTACCGATAAGGTTGACCTGATAATGGGAACTTTTTCCAAATCATTTGCCTCACTCGGAGGGTTCATAGCAGCCGATAAGGAGGTTATCAACTTTATAAAGCATAATTCACGATCGCTTATTTTCAGTGCCAGCATGACACCTTCATCGGCAGCTGCAGTACTTGCAACAATTGAGATCATGGAAAGCGAGCCGGAAAGAATACAACACCTCTGGGACATGACCCATTATGCTCTCGATGGCTTTAAATCGGCAGGTTTTGATACCGGGAAATCAGAGACTCCTATCATTCCCCTCTTCATCCGCGACGACATCAAGGCCCTGCAACTTACACAGAACCTTCTTGCTGAAGGTGTTTTTGTAAATCCGGTTGTTTCGCCAGCTGTTCCTAAGGAGGATTGCCTAATAAGGTATTCTTTAATGGCAACCCATACCAAGGATCAGGTTGAAATGTCGATTGACAAGATAACAAAAGCCTCAAAAGCATTAGGTATCCTTTAAATCAGCTTCTCTTAAAACATAAATAAATTGTTACACAGAGGTCCACTGAGGACCAAAGAGTTACACTGAGTTTGTTACCTCCGTGTAACTCTTTAAACTCTGTGCAACTCCGTGTTAAAAAAATCGCAGAATGAAGAAAATTATTCTCATTACCGGTATTTCCTCGGGTTTTGGAAAACAAACTGCAAGGCTTCTGGCAGAGCAGGGCCACACAGTTTATGGCACGGTAAGAAGCGATATTGCCAAAGAGGATAAGGTCACTTATCTCAGAATGGACCTGACAGATTATGATTCAATCCGGAATGCTGTTTCATCTGTTGTTGAAAAAGAGGGACGAATTGATCTCCTTATAAATAACGCCGGTATGCATACGGGAGGTCCTGTTGAGACATTTCCGGTTGAGAACATAAAACTTCAGATGGATACCAATTTCCTTGGCATGGTTCATGTTACAAGGGAAGTTTTGCCACTGATGCGAAAACAGGGAGGCGGAACTATAATAAACTTCAGTTCAATAGGCGGTTTAATGGGTCTCCCGTTTCAGTCATTCTATTCTGCCGGCAAATTTGCCATCGAAGGCTTCAGCGAAGCCCTCAGGATGGAAGTAAAAAAGTTCAATATAAAAATAGTTGTTATCAATCCCGGAGATTTCCACACAAGCAACTCGGCCAACCGGAGGAATTTCCTTGCACCTGCAACGGATGGAGATGCTTATTACGAGCAATTCAAATCATCAATGGCGGTCATCGAAAAGGATGAAAGCAACGGTTGGGAGCCTGAAGTATTAGCACGGAAAATTGTAAAAATCACGGGGCTCAAAAATCCGCAAAACAGGTATATAATCGCCTCTTTTGAACAGAAACTTGCAGTGGTTTTAAAGTATTTGCTTCCCGCCAAGATCTTCGCCATGATACTGGAGGACCATTATAAAATAAAATAGTACTCTTATGCATTGCCAGGCATATAGGTTTGCCATGGATGAATTACTCCTTATCAACATATTTATATCAATGTATGTATAAATTTGTTACGCAATAATAAGTACTTTCGGCAATTCGTTTCCTCTGTTAAGCTTTGTTATTTTAATAGTCATAGCTAATTTTGAGGCTTATTTAATAAATCCGTACCATCTTCTTAAATAAATAACAGAACTATCTGTTACAGAAATGACTGAACTTGAACAATATTTCGAAAGGTATCGAAAGAATATTATTGGTATTGATACAGTAATTGAAACCCCCTTCGGATTGAAGAAGCTTGTATACGCTGACTGGATAGCAAGCGGAAGGCTCTATGCCCCTATTGAAAAAAGGATGATCGATGATATCGGCCCCCTGGTTGGAAATACTCATTCCGAATCGACGGCTACAGGAAAAGCCATGACAGAGGCTTACCATTATGCACAGAAGATTGTAAAAAAACATGTAAATGCAGGGGAGGACGACATCCTTATTTTTACAGGAACAGGGATGACAGCTGCTATTGCCAAGCTCCAGAGAATAATGGGACTCAAAGTACCGGAACAGGCAATTAAATATTGTTCACTGGCAACCTTCGGGATCAGGCAATGTAAGGATAGCTTTAATAAAAACCGTCCAGTTGTCTTCCTTACCCATACCGAACATCATTCAAACCACACATCGTGGTTCGAAACACTTGCTGATGTAGTTGTCCTGGAACCGGATCAGGATCTTACTGTTAATCCCGATGCGCTGAGAAGGGAGATAGTTAAATACAGCGACAGACCTCTTCTTATCGGATCATTCACGGCATGTTCCAATGTTACAGGTTATACTCCTCCCTACTATGAACTTGCCAGAATAATGCATGAGCATAATGGCTACTGCTTTGTTGATTTTGCCGCTTCGGCACCCTATTTGAAAATGGATATGCATCCTGCAGAGAAGATGGAACAACTTGACGGCATCTTCTTTTCACCTCATAAATTTCTGGGCGGGCCCGGAAGTCCGGGGGTACTCATATTCAATAAGGAATTATACAAAAACGAGATACCCGACAAACCGGGCGGAGGTACTGTTAAATGGACAAACAGATGGGGCGGATACAGCTATATTTCAGATATTGAAACCAAAGAGGATGGAGGAACTCCGGGTTTCCTGCAAGGAATCAGGGCAGCTCTGGCAATCATCCTTAAGGAAAACATGGACGTTGAAAAGATAAGGCTTAGGGAAAAGGAACTTTCGGATCTTACTTTCACCGAACTGCTGAAAACAGACAAACTACATATTCTGGCTGGCGGTATTAAGGAGAGGCTCGGCGTATTCTCTTTCTATATCGACAATATACATCATAACCTCATTACAAGGATCCTTAACGACAGGTTTGGTATTCAGGTCAGGGGAGGATGTTCATGCGCCGGTACTTACGGACATTTTCTTCTTAATGTCAGTTTCAGTGTATCAAAAGAGATTACTGACAGAATTGATTCGGGAGACCTTTCAATGAAACCAGGCTGGATAAGGCTTTCGCTGCATCCAACAATGACAAACGAGGAGCTTCTTTTTATTACCGATGCTATAAGACAGACAATCTGTAATATAGATGATTGGGAAAAAGATTATTCTTATGATATCAGTACCAATGAATTCATCCACCGTGACGAACACTTATTAAAATCTCAGGGACCTGCAAAATGGTTTTGTGTGGACTGACACAAGCCCGGCCCTTGCAAAAAAGGTGTTAATACTCTAACCATTAAGTCAATACAATATTTAATAATCAATAAATGAACGAATTTGACATTAAAGCATCTGCCTGGGATCAAAACCCGATGCATTGGGACCGGTCTGTTGCAATTGCAAATGAGATAAAGAGGCTGATTCCGCTAAACCGGGAAATGAGGGCCATGGAATATGGCGCAGGTACCGGAATCGCAAGTTTCCTGTTAAAAGATGATCTTAAAGAGATTACACTGATGGACAGCTCAGTTGAAATGGTTAAGGTTACTCATGGAAAAATTGAATCCAGTGAGGTAAAAAATCTGAAAGTCCTGAAATTCGACCTTGAACATGATGATTATGACGATGGAAAATTTGATCTGATATTTACTCAGATGGTGCTCCACCATGTATCCGACGTGGAATCTATAATTGGCAAATTCCGTCAGCTTCTGAACATTGGAGGATTCCTTGCAATGGCCGACCTGTATGAAGAAGATGGTTCTTTCCATGGCGACGGATTTACGGGGCATAACGGGTTTAATATCGATAAACTTGCAGAAATAATCGGAAAACATTCATTCGGTGATGTGGTCCACAATACCTGTTTTGTAATTGAGAGGAAAATTTCGGAAGCTGAAAATAAACAATACGGGGTATTCCTTGTTATTGGAAGAGCGGTTTAAATGATCGCCGGTATCTGAATCATCAAAAAAGCCAATGGAGTTATAATTAATCTGCCAATAATGGAAATAATACTTGAAGGAGGAAAAGTTGTTACCGCGCTGCATCACGGACATAGAATAAAGACCGATCAGCCTCTCGATAACGGAGGAACCGACACTGCCCCTGCCCCTTTTGATCTTTATCTTGCAGCAATCGGAACCTGCGCAAGTATCTATGTAAAATCGTTTTGCGACAACAGGGAAATCCCGACTGACAAAATAAAGATAATACAGAAGACTGAGTTTGATAAGGAAACAGGACTACCCGTAGACATAACTATCGACATTACTCTTCCTGAAGATTTTCCTGAAAAATACAAGGATGCAATAAAAGTAGTGGCCGAGAAATGCAAAGTAAAAAAATCAATCCTCAGCCCTCCTGTATTCCAGGTAAATGTATCTCAGCTTTAATTCAGAGAAAATAGCTTTATCGACCGATTCTCGTGCAGGGGCAAGCTGTCAGATAATAACCAATCATTCCTCCCAGGAAGACTGACGTCCATGTATCCTGAGTAATCTCAAAAGCTATTCCTCTGTTCTCAACAAAATAATTATACAGGAATCCTGCAGCCAGACCGCCTGTGATTCCGAGGAATGGTTTCCAGAAATACCAGCTTGTAAGAAGCTCTTTTATGTTCCCCGGTTTTGCGGTTATTTTACAACTTTGTCCCATCTAGTTACAATTAAAATATGTGACAAATATAAGTTCCTTTTATTGAATCGCCATAATATCACCTGAATCTTTTTACTATCACTCAATTTTTCTTATCTTTGCGTAATATTAATCTTTTGATGAGCGCAATTTTCAATAAAGAATTAAGTCCTGAACAACTCGATGTGTTATTTCGAAATGATGAGAAATGCCTTGAGTTCCTGGCTCAATTGAAGTGGGACGAAGGTTTTGTTTGCAGGAAATGTGGGAATACCAACCACTGCCCCGGAAAAGCACCTCATTCGAGGCGTTGTACCAAGTGCAAATCTGAAGAATCAGCTACGGCAGGTACTATTTTTCACAATTGCAAGTTCCCTGTTAGCAAGGCATTCTACATAGCCTATACTGTTTGCAAGGGCAATGAAGATGTTTCCTCCTATGAATTTGCAAGGCGACTAACGCTGCGACAGATGACTTGCTGGAATTTCAAAACAAGGATTCAGAACGCCCTGCAGCAAATGGATTCGCTTACCAAGACAGAGAAGTCCTCAATCCAGAAAATACTATCCTGATTTTAAATCCATAGTGGCCATTGCGATCCCGATAGTTATCGGGACCTTTTTGGCCATTATGTTTAGATTAAATACATGTTAATGAGCTGCTCGAAGAGTTCCTGCTTTCCGCTTCTTGTCTGAGGTTCACCTGATGCTAAGGCAATTTCCCTGAGCTGTTCAAGGGTAAGTTTTCCTGACTCGAAATCTTTGCCGGTTCCTGTATCGAATGATTCGTACCTTGACTTTCTAAGTGGCAGATAATTACTTTCTTTCAGCACCTTATCGGCAGTTACAAGAGCCCTTGCAAAAGTGTCCATCCCGCTTATATGGGCAATGAAAATATCTTCGATGTCAGTGGAGTTACGGCGAACCTTTGCGTCGAAATTTATTCCTCCCGTAGTAAAGCCTCCAGCCTGAAGAATGACCATCATAGCTTCGGTGATTTCATAAATGTTGGTCGGAAATTCATCGGTATCCCAGCCATTCTGATAGTCACCCTTATTGGCATCGATACTTCCGAGTAATCCCGAATCGGCAGCAACCTGTAATTCGTGCTGGAAGGTATGGCCTGCAAGGGTCGCATGATTAACCTCAATATTCAGTTTGAAGTCTTTATCGAGGCCGTGCTGGCGGAGGAAACCAATAATGGTAGCAACATCGAAGTCATACTGGTGCTTCGATGGTTCCATTGGTTTTGGCTCAACGAGGAAACTTCCCTTAAAACCTATTTTTCTTCCATAGTCGCGTGCCATTGAAAGCATCATTCCCATGTGTTCAAGTTCCCGTTTCATGTCGGTGTTGTGAAGGCTCATATATCCTTCGCGGCCACCCCAGAATACATAATTTTCTCCTCCAAGCTCTACGGTGGCTGCAATGGCATTCTTCAGCTGTACAGCCGCATTCGCAACAACTGCAAAATCGGGATTGGTTGCAGCTCCGTTCATATAACGGGGATTTGAGAACAGGTTTGCAGTGCCCCACAGCAGTTTCACTCCAGTCTCTTCCTGCATCTTTTTCATTACCGGAACAGTTTTTTCGAGCCTTTTTTCTATTTCAAACACCGATCCGTCGCCAACAACATCAGCATCATGGAAACAATAATAGCCGGCTCCTATCTTGGTTATAAATTCAAAGGCAGCATCGAGTCGCTGACGGGTCTTGTCATCATTAGATGCATCTTTCCACGGATAGATCCTCGTGGCATTACCAAAAGGATCGGAACCATCGCCGCAGAAAGAGTGCCAGTAGGCTATCGCGAAACGCAGGTGGTCCTTCATCTTTTTGCCGGCGACTATCTCATCAGCATTATACCATCTGAAAGCAAGCGGATTTTTCGAATTCTTCCCTTCATATTCAATTTTCCCGATACCGGGATAAACCTCTTTATTTCCTTTGTAGATCATAGTGAATAGTATTTTTTGTCAGTTTTTCTTCTTATCTTAATGCAAATTAGTCATTCTTTTTCGAAAGTGGAACAGGTAAGGATTCTATTTATTACCGTGAAGAAGTTCCTTCCATCTAAGGTAAGCTTCATTGTATTGTTCTTCAGCGCCTGGTGAAGGTTCTGCTGAACCTGTTGATTCAAGACCCGTAAATGCCTCCTTCTCCGATTTGTAATAACCGCATCCGATTCCGGCTCCCCTGGCAGCGCCAGTAGATCCGTCGGTATTATAAAGATTAATTACCGTTTTTGTAACATTCGAAAGAGTTTCGCGGAAAATGGAACTGAGGAACATGTTTGCCTCACCTGCCCTTATAACTTTTGGAGTTATGCCTGTTTCATTCATTATATCGAGCCCGTAACGGAATGAAAAGGCAATTCCTTCCTGTGCAGCCCTGAAGAGATGTCCCGATGAGTGTCTGTTGAAGTTAAGACCATAAATGCCAGCTCCGGAATCTTTGTTTCCAAGCATTCTTTCGGCACCGTTTCCAAAAGGCAATATTGAAATTCCGTCGGAACCAACAGGAACATCTGCCGCCAGACTGTTCATCTCATTATACGTAAGTGATCCCCCGCTTATTCGCCTGAGCCACGAATTGAGAATGCCTGTCCCGTTAATGCAAAGCAATACCCCAAGACGCGGATTGGTCTTTGTATGGTTTACATGCAAAAAAGTATTGACACGCGACATAGGATCAGCCTTTTTAAGGTCGGTAACACCATAGATTACACCTGAGGTCCCTGCTGTTGCAGCAACTTCACCAGGGGAAAGGACGTTCAACGAAAGAGCATTATTTGGCTGATCTCCTGCCATATATGAAACTGGTATTCCTTCGGTTAGTCCAAAATCGGATGCCACCTGCTTCAGAAGCTTTCCCCTGACCGAAAAGGAAGAAGATGGTTCAGGCAGGATCTCTTTTCGAAACCCATAGTAATTCATGAGTTCATCTGAAACCTTTTCCCGCTCAAAATCCCAGAAGATACCTTCGGAAAGTCCGGTATAAGAAGTGGAAATTTCTCCTGTAAGGCGTAAGGAGAGATAGTCGCCGGGAAGCATTACCCTGTCAATTTTAGAGAACAAGGCAGGCTCATTTTCTTTCATCCATGCCAGCTTTGATGCAGTAAAGTTACCAGGTGAATTTAGCAGATGATCAAGGCAAAACTCATTACCCAGGGCTGCGAGGGCTTTTTGTCCGTAAGCTACTGCCCTGCTGTCGCACCATATAATCGATGGGCGGAGGACTTTATTATCCTTACCGACAACGACCAGTCCGTGCATCTGATAGGATATTCCGATTGCGCCAACACCTTTCATGGCAGGGCCTAATTTTTCAGCACAACCTGCGATGGCTTCCTTAAGGCATGTCCACCATAATTCGGGATCCTGCTCGGCCCAACCGGGCTTAAGCGCCATTATCTTCATCTCGTCGGCCGGATAAAAAGAGGAAACAAGGCATCTGCCCGACTCTCCATCTAATACCGAAGCCTTTACTGAAGAACTTCCCAAATCAATTCCAAGTAAAAGCATATGCTTTAATTTATTAAGTTAAAGTTTCAATTATTTACCGCTATAAAATGCCAGGTTCTAAAGTTATAAAGAAGTTTGAAGTGTACCAGAGTTTGGAGTACTTTAAGTTAGAAGAATTATTCATGAGAAGAAATCTTTCTATATAACTCTTAATCCTCCAGGCAATTCAGACACTTCAGCCGCTCTTATTCTACCAGTTGAACAATGTACCATCAGTTTTTCTGTTAACAGGAAGCCGAGCTACAGAATATGGATATAAACCTGCTTTTTTTTCATCAATATCCACACCTATACCTGGAGAATCATCTATAGTAAGATAGCCGTCATTAAAGGAATAATTAGTCTTAAAGACCTCATTTACAATACTCTGATGTGGCATATATTCCTGGATACCAAAATTATTGACAGCCAGATTGAAATGGATAGAAGCAGCCAGATTCACCGGTGAAAGGTCGGTGGCTCCATGAAACCCGGTATTTATATGGTAAACCGAACCCATGGCTGCCACCTTAAGCATATGGGTTATGCCTCCCCCATGGACGAGGGGCATCCTTATATAATCGATGAGCTGTTCAGTGAAAAGAGTCGAGTAGTCGTAAATTGAATTAAAGACTTCACCAATTGCTATTGGGGTTGTTGAATGCTGCCTGATTAGCCGGAGACCTTCCTGAAGTTCGCCTGAAACAGGGTCCTCGAGCCAGAAAAGATGGTATGGCTCAAGTTCCTTTGCGAGTCTGGCAGCTTCATTTGGGGTACACCGATGATGCACATCATGAAGCAGGTGAATATCATCTCCATAGTTTTCCCTGACCCGGCTGAAGAGAGTTGGTACAAAGTTCAGATATTTTGATGTGTCCCAATATTCTTCCTGAGCCAATCCTTTGTGAGCAGGTTCATAAAATTTATTATCCCTGGCAACACCATATGTATGTGAAATTCCCGGAACACCTGATTGAACACGTACCGCTTTAAAGCCAGTCTCGATTTCTTTACCTATCTTTTCGATTGTATCATCAAGATCTTTACCATTTGCATGGCAGTAAACCAACACCTTTTTCCTGCTTTTTCCTCCAATCAGATTATAAAGTGGAGTATTTAGAACCTTGCCTTTTATATCCCACAATGCCATGTCGATAGCTGAAACAGCAGTCATTGATACAGCTCCTCTTCTCCAGTATACACCACGGTAAAAATAATTCCAGATATCTTCTGTATTCCCCGGATCACGTCCTATTAATGCGGGAATACAATAGTTCTCGAGATAAGCGACAACCGATTTTTCCATGCCGTTCAGAGTTGCATCACCAAGCCCGAATATTCCCTGATCAGTGAATATTTTCAGAGTTACAAAGTTTCTTCCCGGAGAACAAACAATTACCTTTGCATTCGTAATTTTCATAATATCAGCCTATTATTTTTTCTTGTCTCTGGACTGTGTTTTTTTCAGAATCCTATTGAATTTCCTCCGTCGACAGGCAGCACTACTCCTGTTATGAAAGAAGCCGACCCTGAAACAAGAAAAAGTGCGGCATCAGCTACCTCTTCAGGTTTGCCGAATCTTCCTAACGGGGTTCTTGAAATGACCTTTTTTTTACGCTCAGGGTCTTTTTCCATAGCCAGTGTTGACATGTTTGTCTTAATAAATCCCGGAGCCAGACAGTTTACCCGTATGCCATGATGAGCGAGTTCAACAGCCATGGCCCTCGTCATGCCTTCAATAGCTGATTTTGAAGCAGTATAGGCAATGACATTAGGAATGCCGTACTGTGAAGCCATAGAACTGATATTCAGAACAACACCCATGGATTGTTTTTGCATAACTTTGGTTACCTCCCTTGTAAGACAGAACATAGCTGTCTGGTTTGTAAGAATAACTTTCTGATACTCCTCGTCGGTAACTTCATCTATAGCTTTTTTAAGATGCATTCCTGCATTATTTACCAGGATATCTATTTTCCTGTGTTTTTCAACAATTCCCTTTACTACAACTGGCAAATCAGAGATCCGTGTCAGGTCACAACCAACAAAATCTGCAAGTTCTCCAAGAGTCTCGCAGGCAAGTTTAAGTCTGGTCTTGTCGCGACCGATAAGGATCACATGAATACTATTCTCTACAAATTTTTTTGCAATTGCGAAGCCTATACCTGATGCCCCACCAGTTATAACTGCAATCCTGTTATTACTTTTGAGTGCCATATTTTAAGAATTAACTAATATTTCTTTTTAGAGATGACTGACGTAAAATAAGACTATGTTTTAAAATAATCGTATTTAAATTAGGTGATTGAGTGTTTCTTAACTTATTTATAAGCAATAAGGCAGCAATTTCACCCATCTCCCTGGCAGGATAATCAACTGATGTAAGATTAGGTTGAATTACCTGGCTTATTGGTTCGTTATTAAAACCTGCTATAGCAATATCCTCAGGAATTTTAATCCCATTTTTAAGCAGTTCAATTATAATAGCCACTGCCGATGTGTCGTTTGATGTAAATATCCCGTCGGGGAGGATTTTCATGCTCAGTATCTTTTTGGCAGTTTCGGTTCCTGACTCTCCACTCAAATCGGATAATACAACAAGGTTCTCATCGAAAATGATTTTATTGTCTTTAAGTGCTTGTTTATAGCCTCTGAAACGCTCAGCATAAACATTACTAAGAAGGTTCCCCCCCAGATGAACTATCTTCCGGCATCCCTGTTCAATTAAATGTGATGTGACCTCATATCCTGCTTTAAAATTATCTATTATAACGCTCATGCAACTATTGCACTCTGATATACGGTCGAAAAAGACAAGAGGAATATTCTTATTTAGAATAATATTGAAATGATCGAGGTTCCTGGTATCTAAGGCCAGTGATACCAATAATCCATCCACCCTGGTGTTGAAGAGTGTGGAAACACATGAAATCTCTTGCTTCACCGACTCCTGCGATGAACTTATTATCAATCCGTAACCATGCTGATTGGTCACCTTCTCCATACCGGCAATCACTGTAGCCATGAAATAACTGTTGAGTTTGGGAACTACAACACCTATTGTATTGGTATGCTTTTGCCTGAGATTGCCTGCAAACTTATTACGCTGGTAACCCATTTCATGAGCTGTTTCCCTGATCCTCTTAATTGTTTCCTTCCTGATACCCGGATTATCTTTCAACCCCCTGCTTACTGTGGAAGGCGAAATACCAAGAACTTTTGCAATATCATATATGGTGACCTCTTTGTGAATCTTCATCATTATTGAGATAATACACAAAAGTAAAATAAATAGAGAAAAAAATGGAAATAAAACCGGTTTTTTTGCAATCGGTTGCAACAATCTTTTAAAAAACACTTTGTCTGATTGTCTCAATGTTTTCAGCCTTACCAGATCTATATTACAGAGCAAGTGACTTCTCCTTGAAATGTTACAGACACTAAGGAAAAATGTTAATTGCCTGAACAGGTGTGTTACGAATGACGGAAACCTGGTTGTATAATATACTCTGGCCACTATGGACATATTAATAAGAGAAGCTGAAATAATACCGTACTAATTGTCACATGCCATAAATATTAACATTTTTTAATTATTTCCTGCAATCGGTTGCAGTTTTTGAGTTTTATTTATATTATTGCAAAATAGAGAAGAAGTTCTTCTGGAGATAATTCTCCTAAATAAAAAGATGATTTGCCTGATTTTAGAGATTTATTTATTTTCACATTTCGAACCTACTTAATTAACCATTTAATCAAACTCTATGAGAAAACTACTACTGACTTTAATCATGCTGGTGGGGTTTGCAGGAATTGCACTGGCACAAAAAACTGTTACCGGTATTGTAACAGGGGAGGACAAAACTCCTCTGCCTGGAGTCTCGGTAATTGTTAAGGGGACCACTGTTGGTACTCTTACAAATGCAGACGGAGGTTTCAGTGTCACGGTTCCTGTTGACGGGAAAATTCTTATATTCTCCTTCGTCGGGATGAAATCGTATGAAGCTGAGATAGGAACACTAATGAAAATTGATGTTCAGCTTTCAAGTGATGTGAGTTTACTTGATGAAGTTGTTGTTGTCGGCTACGGAACCATGAGAAAGAAAGACCTTACGGGTGCTGTCTCCTCAGTGAAACCTGCCAGTCTTGAGAACCAGAAACCTCAGACTGTACAGGACATACTTCGCGGAAATGTTGCTGGTCTGAGTGTCAGCTTTTCGACAAACGCCAAAGGAGGCGGGTCGATGGAGATAAGGGGTGATAATACCCTTAAAACAACATCTGCTCCTTTAATTGTACTCGATGGCGTGATTTACCAGGGTGGCATGGAGGATATAAATCCCAATGACATTGAAACGATTGACGTTCTGAAGGATGCCTCATCGGCTGCCATTTTTGGTTCCAGATCAGCGAATGGGGTAATTATAATCAGTACCAAGAAAGGTAAAGAAGGTAAACCTCTTATCAACATCAATTCGAGTGTTGGGCTGGCTACAATGGCAACCCTTGAACCTGTGCACGATCCTTATGATTTTATCAACTGGCGAACAGATGTAATGAAGTCGCTGAATTATTACAATGCAGCTACTAATACAAAGCTTTACAAATTTAATGATCCAGCTTCACTGCCCGATGGTGTTACAGAAGAGATGTGGCGTGATGGTTCAACAGGAGAGGTTAAAGACATCTGGCTCTCCCGTCTTGGGCTTCTTCCGCTTGAAATTACAAATTATAAAGCCGGAACGCCGGTTGACTGGACTGGTATGGTGTTCCAGAACGGATTGCGTCAGGATCATAATCTTTCTATTTCAGGGAAGAAAAACGACGTGAATTATTATGTGTCGGTAGGCTATAATAAAAATGAAGGTATCGTTGTTGGTGATGAGTTTACAACGATCAGATCGAGAATTAATCTGGATGCCGAAATTACCAAATGGCTGAAAATCGGAATAAACACTCAATTTGCCAACCGCGATGAGAGTCATCTAAACTCAAATTTTGCAAATACAAGTGCTAACCCGACAGTCAACGCAGCCTGGGGCTTAAGGGTAAATAACTCTCCGTGGGGTTCCATCTATAATAATGACGGAAAGACCATCAGGATCAGTCCTGTTGACGATCTGGGCCGGGGTGCAAAATATCCTCTTTATGATATGATGTTCCAGAATCGTTTCCGGGTTTATAATACCCTTAATAACAATTTATTTGCTAAACTTACTCTTCCACTGGGTATCACCTACGAGTTGAACTTTTCTCCGAGGTTTCAGTTCTATAAATATTACAACCATCAGTCAGCCCTTCACGAAGAGTGGGCAAAATTTGGTGGCCAGGCTAACCGCGAAGAGAGTACAATTTACAGTTGGCAGGTAGATAACATTATAAAGTGGAACAAAACAATTAAAGAGGACCATTTAGTCGATTTCACTTTCCTTTTTAATGCTGAAAAGTTTCAGAGCTGGCAGAGTGCTATGTCGACACAGGGATTTTCCCCGACTGATGCCCTGGGATATCACAACATGAGCGCCGGTAAGAGCACAGCAAATTCTGTTTACAGTAATGATGAGTACAGCACGGGAGATGCACTGATGGCACGAATTCTTTATTCATTCCGCGGAAAGTATATGTTCACCGGTTCCATACGACGCGACGGTTATTCGGCATTCGGACTTAAATATCCCCGTGGTACTTTTCCTTCATTAGCTGTTGGCTGGGTGATGTCGGAAGAGAATTTTATCAAAAACGATATTCTTACTTATGCGAAACTCCGCATTTCATGGGGAGAAAATGGTAACAGGGAAGTGGGAATGTATGATGCCCTCTCCTCAATGAGTATTGGAAAATATCCTTATCAGACACTCACCGGGACAATATATGAAAGTAATCAGCTTTATGTAAACAGGATGGCCAATCCAAATCTTAAGTGGGAAAAAGGAAGATCTCTTAACTTCGGATTTGATTATGGTTTCCTCGGTGGACTGTTTGATGGATCAATTGAATATTACAAGATGAATACACTTGATCTGCTGGTCGACCGCAAGCTTCCAGACCTTCTTGGATTCAGCTCAGTAGCATCCAATCTTGGTGAGCTTGAGAATAATGGTATTGAGTTTACCTTTAATGCAAGGGTAATGGATAAGCAGAATTTCAAGTGGAGGAGCGGTTTCAATATCTCTTACAACAAAAACAAGATAATTCACCTTTATGGAGATATGGTTAATGTTACAGATGCTTCCGGCAATGTAATTGGTCAGAAGGAGGGAGATGATCCGACTAATGGCTGGTTTATCGGACACCCGATAAGTGAGATATGGCAGCCTAAAATTATGGGCGTTTGGCAGATAGGACAGGAAGCAGATGCCATAAAATATGGCCAGTACCCGGGTGACTTCCAACTAGAAGATGTTAATGCTGATGGCAAAATCAACCAGCTCGACAATCAGTTCCAGGGACAGACAGAACCTTTGGTTCGCTGGTATTTACGCGAGGAATTCAATATTTATAGAAATTTTGATGTCTCTTTCTCCGTATATTCAAATATGGGACATTATGGAACCTATAATGTTGCAAAAAACCGTGAGAACTTTCCGGAAAGGGTAAACCAGTATGTTACTCCTTACTGGACTCCTGAAAATCCTCTTAACGACTATGCCCGCATCTATTCAAACGAAGGAGGTGCTGTTTTCAATGTCTATCGCGACAGAACTTTTATCAGGCTCGACAACTTCAGCGTGGCATATACACTTCCGTCATCAATTTGTCAGAAAATAAAGGTTGTTAACCTGAAGATTTATGGTACTGTCAATAATGTAGCATACTGGGCACCAAACTGGTTGTTCTGGGATCCTGAAGAAAGCGGCCCTAATCCAAGGAACTTCACCATTGGGATAAATCTCACATTATAATTTACATTTAAAACACAGATCTATGAAATCAAATAATATAAAAAGATCTATTCGTATATTAATACTCATCCCGCTGACATTCTGGATGGTGAGTTGTACTGATGAATGGCTTGAACCAAATCCGCTGTCTATCTTTACTCCGGAAAATGCTTTTATCGATTCCAGGGGGATGTATGGCGCGCTTACAGCATGCGAAAGAAATATCCGATATGAGTTTTACGGTGATGGTGCACCTATGATTACCGAACTCCTCTTTTCTGAAGTATGTGTGGAAGGTACGACTGATAAGCCTGGCCCTGCTATGAATCTGAATATTCAGATCACACCAAGTTCACAGCTGAACAATGTTGATTATAACAGGATTGGCTGGTTCTGGCTCGAATATTACAATGGAATTAAATACTCAAACGTGGTCATTTCCAGGATTGATAATACAAAATGGACTTCCGAAACTGAAAGGAATGCTGTATTAGGTTCAGCGTACTTTCACAGGGCATACCGATATTATCGTCTGACTCAGCAATTTGGTGACGTTCCATTTATTGGAAAGGAGATTACAGAACCTAAACTCGACCTGGCTACAACAAAGAGGGAAGTCATTCTTGAAAAAATCAAAAAAGACATGGAATATGCTTCTACATGGTGTCTGGATAATGTTGACCGCGGTCGTGTTACGAAGGGAGCTTGCCAGCACCTGCTTTCGAAGATTTGTCTTGCATTGGGTGATTTTGACGGAGCTATAGCTGCTGCAAATTCTGTTATTGACGGAGGTGTATACAGTCTTATGAAGACTAATTTCGGTTCTGTCCCAAAGGAAGAAGGCGACTATCTGGCAAAACTAGGTATTGTCAGGGATGATGTTGTTTCAAGACTGCACTGGTGGGCAAATAAAGCAATTGCTGCAAACAAGGAGGTACTATTCATGGTTCTGTCGAAAGAAGACCTTATTGAATCCCGGCTTGACCTTCAGATTATGCGACAGGCTGTCCCATTCTGGGGTGTATCTAATGCTAACTTCCTGAGGACTCCTGATGGGAAAGGCCCGGGAACTTCGGATCTTGCAGCGCAGGATATCAAGCTGGTTGAGACTTTTGGCCGGGGAATTGGCCGTGCACGTGGAACCAATTATTCTACAAGAAAAATATGGGATGACCCAAATGATCTGAGACATAAACGGTACAACTGGATGAATATGGAGGATCTTGTGTACAACCATCCCAACCTGAAAACAAATCCTTATTACAATAAACCACTTCAGTTAAAGGATGCGACAGGCAAGGTTCTTACAACAGATACAATTCGTAACTGGTTTGGCTGGCCTCATTACAAATTATACAATCCTGATCCCAGAAGGATACAACCACAGGGAGGATCTTACGACTGGTATGTATATCGTTTGGCTGAAACCTATCTTCAACGTGCGGAAGCATATTGGTGGAAAGGTGATATTTCAAATGCGATGGCTGATGTTAATACTATCAGAACAAGGGCAGGATGTGCTCCATATACTGATGTTTCAAAATTTGATATTGGGACTATTCTCGATGAACGTGCACGCGAACTCTTCTGGGAAGAGCCAAGAAAAACTGAGTTATCGAGGATCGCATTTCTTTTTGCCAAAACAGGAAAATCCTATAAAGGAACCAGCTACACCACAGCTGATTTTGGGACCAAGAATTTCTACTTTGACAGGATTATGGAGAAAACCGACTGGTACAATAAGGGGGTGAAAGCCAATAACGGTCAGCAATATACAATGAGTGCATACCATGTGCTATGGCCAATTCCTCAGGCTTCAATCCAATCGAATACCCAGGGCATAATCAATCAGAATTTTGGCTACTCCGGTTATGAAAATAATGTTCCTCCGCTTACTGTAATTCCAATTGAGGACGATATTTAAATAATATGTTAAGGAATTAGTTTTAATGCTATATTTCCAATAGATTTAGTTCCGGTACGACAGAGATGTCGTACCGGAATTGATTCTAAATACTATTTCAATAATATTATACCATGAAAAGAAGAAAATTTATTTCAAATTCGATAGCTGCTGCTACAGGAGTTGTGATAATGCCAACTATTGTCCCATCAACCGTTTTCGGCAAGAATGCTCCAAGTGAAAGGATAAATATTGGTCAGATTGGTTTTGGAAGGATTGCCATGACTCACGACCTTCCTGAAACGATGGATTATGATGTGTCAAGGGTTGTTGCAGTTGCTGACGTCGACACCGTAAGGGCTGCAAAAGGGAAACAGTTTATTGAGGATTTCTACTCGAAAAAAACCGGAAATAAGAACTATATAAATGTAAAAACTTATGGCGACTATCGTGAAATCCTTGCCGACAGCAGCATTGATGCCGTGATCATTTCAACTCCTGACCACTGGCATGCCCAACCGGCCATCGAAGCCGCAATTGCAGGAAAAGACATTTATGTTCAGAAACCTACATCTCTGACAATTAAAGAGGGAAGGCTCCTGAGCGATGTTGTTCAACGGAAAAAGGTAATCCTGCAGGTGGGAACACAGCAACGGGCTATGTCGCAGTTCAGAATTGCCGCCGAACTGGTCAGGAATGGCAGAATAGGCAAGCTGCATACGGTTAAGATAGGACTGCCAGGTGATCCGGCCGGACCCGAAACAACTGAAATGCCAATTCCAAAAAATCTTAACTATCAGGCATGGCTCGGATCAACACCTGAAGTTTACTACACTGAAACACGGGTTCATCCACAGAACAGTATGACTGATCGACCCGGATGGCTGCGTTGCGAACAATTCGGAGCAGGCATGATAACAGGCTGGGGACAGCATCATTTTGATTCAGCTGCCTGGGGAATGGATACTGAGTTAACTGGTCCTATATCAGTTCAGACAATAGCTGAATTCCCAAAATTGGGAATGTGGGATGTCCACGGGGATTTTATGGCTAAAGCAGAATACGAGAACGGAATAACAATGTATACAAGTGGAGGTTATCCAAATGGAATACGATACGAAGGTACAGAAGGCTGGATTTTTGTAACTCGCGGATCGTATACTGCTTCTCCCACTGATCCTGTCGTTTCAGGAAGAAATTCAAAAGCTCTCGATGCAAGCGATCCTAAAATTCTTACATCGGTAATAAAGGAAAACGAAATTCATCTTTATAAAATCGATAACCAGCATGGGAACTGGCTTGATTGTATAAAATCGCGTAAAGAGCCTGTTTCTCCGGTTGAGATCGGTCACCGCGCATGCACTGTTTGTCTGGTTACTCACATTAGCATGAAACTTGAAAGAAAACTTACATGGAACCCTGAGAAAGAGGTTTTTGTGAATGACAATGAGGCTAATGCCATGCTATCAAGGGCACAGCGTGCACCTTACGGAACTGATTATATTAAATTGTAATTATTCTTTTGAAAAAATGAAAAAACTCTGGTTTGCGACTTTGACAGTTGCCTGTTTGATGATTGTGATTCCTCTTTCTGCCGCAAAGATCACTGCTGTTAAAACAGGCTCAAAAATAAATGTTACAATAGATAATAAATACTTTACAAGCTATATCTTTTCAGACGATGAAAAGTATCCTTTTTTCTATCCGGTTAACGGTCCTGTCTCAGGAGGATCAGTTACATCTATGCGCAATGGTGAATACCCCCATCATAGCTCGCTGTTTTTCGGATGCGATCTTGTTAACGGAGGAAATTACTGGCAGGAAGGTCTGGAAAGAGGCAGGATCATTTCGGTTAATGCTGAAATAAAGAAACAGGGCGGAGATACGCTCATTATCACCGATGAGTGTATCTGGAGCCGGCCGGGAGCAATATCCCCGGTTAAAGACACCAGGATTATCACAATCACTGCCCCATCGCCAACTGTCAGTCAGATAGATTTTGAAATTACTATTGAGATGCTTATTGATGTAACTATCAAAAAAACAAACCATTCACTATTCAGCGTAAGAATGGCAGCAGATCTGTCAGTAAAAAACGGCGGTACAATGATAAATGCTGAAGGTCTGATAAGCGAAAAAGCGACTTTCGGAAAAAATTCTCCATGGATGGATTTCTACGGCAAACGCGGAGATGCAACCGAAGGTCTTGCAATCTTCCAGCATCCTTCCAACCCCTGGTTTCCATCAGCATGGTTCACACGCGATTACGGTTTCATGTCGCCCACACCGATGTACTGGCCCGAAAACGGAACTGAAACGACTCTGAAAAAAGGAACTGCTTTAAATCTGCGTTACCGTGTCATGGTACATGCCGGCGACCATAACCAGGCAGGAATAGCAGAGGCATTCGAAAAATATAAAAACGAAAAATAATTGTCAATTTTCATTTTTGATCACTGAGTTGCACAAAATTTCGGGCGGGGAACACAGAGTTTTACTGTTCATTACTTCAGTGGTTCTCTTGGGTCCCGGGTGGAGATATTCATTTAAAGATTCTTCTCCTTCACTTTACGATAGATACAATCCTTCATATCGCAAATACGGCAGGTATAGGAATTGCTGCGGACCTCTCTTCCAATACCAATTATTCCGCTAATGGATTTTTCGGGACTCATAAGGGCAGATTCGGTCAACCTTATTTCGCAAAAATTATCAGGAATAAGCTGAAATAATTTATGCTGTTCTGCCACATCCCATCCGCAATACCCGGGGCTGTAACGATTAGTTATCTTCAATCCTTCGGAAGCAGCGGCCTGTTCGAGCTTATCCTGCATCAGATCAGCAGCAGACTCAACAACTTCACTTCCTATTACATCATAAATATAACCTTTCAGAAAATCTCTATCCTGCATAGCTTTTCTGCTTCTGATTCCAATCTCATCACCGGCAGTACATAAAAAGAGCGCTGCAGAATCAGATTTCTTTATCTGTCCGAATACTATCTTTTTAATATCAAAACTGATACCTTCTATATTTACTGATCTGGAGTTTTTGTCAAAACTGACATCATTGAAAACGGAATACTGTGCCTTTACTGAACAAATCTTCTGGGATTCAATTAACAGTTCATCAATAAGATCCATAACAAAAGTACGGTCGTCACCCTCAGTATATCCAAGGACATTCTCAATCTGTGAAACAGTGATTTTCAAATCCTTAAAGTCAAATTGATACGTCATGGCCCGCATAGTAAAGAAATTTACTTAAAGATACATATTGAATCTGAGAAGTCGGTTGTGTAATTAGCCTCATCTCGTGAGAGTTGGGGGGTAAAGCCCTGATTCTGTTACAATTCTCGCGACTATTTCTTCCCATCCCATGGTCATAATATGAATACCGTTAACTCCCTTCTTTCTCTTTATTGAATCAATAATTTCAAGTGCTATCTGAATCCCCTCCTCGGAAGCAGATGCCCCTGCCCTGGCAATTCGTTTCAGGATGCTTTCAGGCAGACTTACACCCGGAACTTTCATATGAAGATATTGAGCCATTTTAAGGCTTTTAAGAGGGGTAATGCCTATGAGAATGTATACTTTATTAAGTATATCCCTTTTATCAAGTTGTTCAAGCCACATGTCGAGTCTGTCTGGTTCGAAGATCAGATTCGTCTGAAAAAACTGGGCTCCTGCATTTACCTTCTTATGGTCCTTAATCGCCTGTAATGCAGGATCGGAAGCAAAAGGAGAAGTTGCTGCTCCAATAAATAACCTGGGAGGATGGTTCATTTTTCTGCCATCAAGATATCGGCCCTCATCTCTCATTCTTCTTAATATCCAGAGCATCTGAACCGAATCAATATCAACGAAATTCAAGTCGCCCACAGGAGATGGACCAATGCGGGGATTATCTCCTGTTATGCAAAGTACATTGTTAACACCCATTGCATTTAGCCCGACTGCTGCTGACTGAAGACCAGCCCTTGTTGTATTGCTTGAAGCAATCTGCAAAACAGGCTCTGCGTTAATCCCAACAGCTATATTACAACAGCCGATGCTCGACATCCTCGGTCGGGCCGATGATGAATCAGTAAAATTAATGGCTGTTACATAAGGCTTAACAGACTCAATGTCACTTATAAGTTTATCAGTGCCGGCACTTAGAGGAGGAGTCACCTCAGTGGCTACAACGAACTCTCCGCTTCTCAGCCTCCTCTCAAATTCTGATGCCGGTTCAATATATCCTGGAGAATGATAAATTGAATCTCCATTCCACCACTCAGGCTGCCTTATAGTCTTAAATACCGAATCCCATACAACACTTTTTATTGCTACGTCAGAGGAAAATACTCCACCAATGAATTTACCGGTACCAACCTTTCTGATCTGTCTGACAACTTCACCCCATGTCTCAGTACCTACCCTTTCCCAATCAAGAGGAGGTAACACTTCAAGTAATAGTTCTTCTCTCCCCTTTTGAAATGCTCTTTTATAGATTGCATACCAAATGCATTTCCTTGTTTCATCGACATAACACATTTTATCGGGAGTAACTCCACCGCAAGGACCGTTCCTCATCCCTTTAGGGCATTCCATCGGGCAGATAAATGCTGTCTCCTGAAGCAGGCAATTTCCGCACATGCGGCAGCCAAAAAGCGGCCCCTTTACAAGAAGCTCTGTCCTGGCTAAAACCCGTCTTCCGAATCTTTCCCGTTTGAATGGGTAAAATGCAGGTTGCCATCTGCGGGCGGGTTTAATACATGACATACCTGGAAATAAAAGAATTTATCTGAAAACAAACTAATTACTCTCCGATTGGAAATGTTCCACAAATCTCACAGCATAATCATCGCGTCCGAGAATCAGGTCGGCAGCTCTGACAATTGAAGTAATCTTTTCAGGGTTTGCTATCGGGCAGGTCAGGCCGTTCAAAATAGCCAGGACCATGAAGGCTGAATTAAGCACTTCACGATTTGGCAATCCGAATGAAATATTGCTTGCACCCTGTGTAATATTAAGACCAAGTTTATCATGAATCAGTTTTATTGTCGCCAGGGTAACGAGGCAGGCAGAAGGGTCGGCACTAACTGCCATTGCAAGCGGATCAATAATAACATCTTCCTGCTTAATTCCCGCCATCATAGCTCTTTCCAGAATTTTCTCTGCTATTGCAAACCTTTTGTGAGGATCATGGGTAATACCATCATCATCCATGCAAAGACCTATTATTGCAGCGCCATATTCTTTTGCAACAGGGAGGAGAGCATTAAGCGATCGTTCTTCGCCATTTACTGAATTTATCAGGCACTTACCTCCGGCAACTTTCAAAGCGGCTTCTATGGCTTTAGGATTCGGAGAATCAATACATAGAGGAATATCGAACTGATCCCTTAAAGCAAGTACGACTTCCGGAAGAAGGCTTACATCGTCAACACCCGGAAAACCAACATTTACATCAAGGATATCGGCCCCCGACCTGATCTGGGCCTCTGCCAGTTCCAAAAGATAGGTAAAGTCATGCTCCTGTAAAGAGACAACAAGCTTTTTTCTTCTTGTAGGATTTATGCATTCGCCGATTATTACAACCGGACCTCCTGAATCTATGTTAACTTCAGCTGTTTTTCCTTTTAGTATTGTGATCATTTCAAATGATTTTATGATGCAAGCTGTTTCAGGTAATTAACTGCTCCCTGAGGATCGGGCGAATAAAAATCGGCACCTATTTTCTGGCAATAATCCATTGTTACGGGTGCTCCCCCGACAAGTATTTTAAGGTCAGAATGTTTTTCCCTAATTGCCGCAACAGTTTTCTTCATATTCTCCATTGTAGTGGTCAGGAGAGCCGACAAGCCTATTACTGATCCCGGATGCTCATCAATAGCCTTCAGGAATTTTTCGGTTCCTACATCGACACCAAGATCGATGACTTCCCAGCCTCCACCCTCAATCATCATTGCAACAAGGTTCTTACCTATATCATGAAGATCGCCGGAAACCGTTCCGATAATAAATTTACCCTTTCTCTTTGTCTCTCCCGACTGAAAAAAAGGTTTGATATGCACCATTGCACTGTTCATTGCCTTGGCTGCCATAAGCATCTGGGGGACATAAATCTCTTTTCTGCTGAATTTCCCTCCTACGATGGCCATGGCCGGAATAAGGGCATTTTCGAGGATCTCGTCAGGTTTAATCCCCGACTCAAGAGCTTTTCGGGCCAGTTCATCTGCTCCATCCTGGTCCTTCATGTTGGGAGGATAGGGTGATATTTTATTGATCTTTCCGAATTCAACACAAAGTGCGAGTTTTTCAAGAATGTCGCTCATATTATTTTTTTTGAAAGTTTTATAAAACAATCCATGATTCATCCCAAAGATATAATTAAGTAAATAAAATTCATATTTCCGACTGACGATTTAAATAAAAGATTTAAATCATCTGCTTTGATTAACGTTTTTTAGAACTTCACCTTAAACTATTTAAGGCAAATTGCATATCTTTAATCTCAAATTTGAAGGTGGAGACCAGCGACCACAATAAAAACGGGGCAGTCCGAAAAGCCATAAGATCAGGTCAAAACTAAAAAAGATATGTATTGCAGAAATTGTGGAAACGAAGTATATGAAAAAGCAGTGATGTGTGTGGCCTGCGGCACACCTCCTAAAGCAGGTGATAAATATTGCTATCACTGTAAGTCCGAAACTCCTCCAAATGCATCCGTTTGCATGAAATGCGGAGTAAGTTTGAGTCATAACTACCACTATAGCACTGAAGGTGAAGACTGGCTAACTGCTTTACTACTCTGCTTTTTCCTTGGGATATTCGGTGTACACCGGTTTTATACAGGCCACACCGGTATTGGAGTGGTTCAGCTCCTAACACTTGGCGGATGTGGTATCTGGGCTTTAATCGATTTCATTTTAATAATCGTAGGAAGTTACAGAGATGCAAATGGCCGATTACTTGTCAGGAGATTTTAGACTTTTAAAATATCTGAAGTTTAGCCTTATTGCCATTTTCCCTTTAATCCTTTGGTTATTACCACCAGAATGGATAAGTGAGCAGCATTCAATTTGCCTTTATAAAAATATCACAGGTCATGAGTGCTGGGGCTGCGGAACCACAAGGGCGATAATTTCGGCAATTCATTTTCGCTTCAGTGATGCCATTCTTTTCAACAAGTCAGTAATAATCGTTCTTCCCGTGTTGGCATTTATCTGGGCAAAAACACTTTTTACGGCTTTTAAAGAAATTATGACTCCCGTTTTGAAAAATCCTGACAGTAAATAATAACCAGTAATAACAATTATCTCCCCATGAAAAAATCATTAGTTATCCTTTTTTTCCTGATAGTAAACACTGCATTTGCTCAGATGCCTTTAACCGGTATTTTCCAGGGAGGTTCCGATGTTGGAAATCCTAAAATTAAGGGATCCTCGGTATACAATAAAACTGATCAGAGCTATAATCTTAAAGGCGGTGGATATAATATCTGGTTTGCGAGGGATGAATTTCATTATCTGCCCAAAAAATTAAAAGGAAACTTCATCCTCACCGCAAATTTTGCATTTGAGGGAAAGGGAACCGAAGCTCACAGGAAAACAGGATGGATGATAAGGGAGACACTGGAGGAAACTTCAACCCATGTGTCTGCAACGCTTCACGGTGATGGTCTTACAGTTATGCAATGGAGAGGTGAAAAAGGCGCAGCTATGCGTGACCCTCAGGATGAGATCTTTGCCCCCGATTCCGGATATAGTGTAATTCAGCTTGAGAGAATTGGCAAAAAAGTTATAATGAGGGCTGCAAAACAGGGTAAACCCTTCGATGTTATAGGAACACAGGAAATGCAGAATTTGCCCGATGAGATTTTTGCCGGACTATTTGTATGCTCCCACAATCCTGATGTAACCGAGCAGGTCAAAGTATGGAACGTGAGAATTGACCAGCCAGTTGCCGATGATTATAATCCCGGAAAATCAGGTTGGGTTGGCTGCAGAATGGAAATCATCAATGTTGCTGATGGCAAGAGGAAGGTAATTTATGAAAAGAACGGCAGATTCGAAGCTCCTAACTGGATGCCCGACGGCAAAAGACTTTTGTTTAACATGGATGGCCTGTTATACAAAATTCCTGTTGGAGGCGGAGAGATTGAAAACATCAGCACAGGAACCGTTAAAAACTGCAATAACGATCATGGCATCTCATTCGACGGAAAACTTCTGGCAATAAGCAGTTCGGGAGAAGGAACAATTGGCAAACAGTCTGCTGTATGGGTGCTTCCCCTGACAGGAGGCCAGCCTAAGCTTATCACTGAAAACACACCTTCTTACTGGCACGGATGGGCTCCCAACAATAAAGAGGTTGTCTATGTAGCAATGAGAAATGGCAAAAAAGTATACAACATTTACCGGAATTCAATCGAAGGCAATAAAGAGGAAGCCCTCACCGACATCAAGGATGGAGAACATGTTGACGGATGCGAGTACTCACCCGACGGGCAATACATCTATTACAATGGCAATCATACAGGAACTATGCAAATATGGAGAATCAAACCGGATGGTTCGGGAAGGGAGCAGCTTACCTTCGACAAGTATAATAACTGGTTCCCTCATATATCACCCGACGGAAAATGGATGGTAATAATTTCCTTTCCCCCTGAGATAGAACCCAACAGCCATCCATCCTATAAGAGGGTAATGCTCAGAATCCTGCCTGTATCGGGCGGTGAGCCAAATACCATCGCTTATCTCTATGGCGGACAGGGTACGATCAACGTGCCATCATGGTCGCCCGACAGTAAAAAGATTGCTTTTGTAAGCAATTCCGGGAAAGAATAATAAACCTGGCAATTATAAGGTCCTCTGTGGAACTCTGTGTCACCTCTGTAGACCTCTGTGTAACAATTAGTAAAGAAGTTTCACAGAGAGACACGGAGATGCCACAGAGTTACACTGAGACATCTGAAGGAATAGTTTCAGGCTTCCTGACAGATACTAAATTGTTGATACACAGCAATAATAGCAGTACGTAATCAATTCAGAACATACTTTTTCACAGTGATCTCTCCGAAAACAGGGGTAACGAAAGGTTTACCATTCTTAATCCCTGCATTTCCGAATCCTGTGGCCGTTGAGATAAATGCCGTAAAATCGCCCTGATGTGAATTAACAATAAGCTCCTGGCTTACTGCATCATATCTCAATCCAGTCATTCCCTGGATCATTCCGTAGCCCGACATCGCCCTTGCGTACCAGTGACCGCATTCATATTCGTCAAAGGGATTCCTGATTTTACCATCGTACCTGTTGCGGCATGCCCTAACGATTTCAAGAGCTTTTTCATTCTCGCCCATGAACATAAGGTGAGAGGCGACCTGGTATTCAATTCCGGTCCAGACTTCGTTGCTGTATACGAACGGGAGCGAAAGCATCCCGCCCTTTGGCCAGGTACACAGAAGCAACCCTCCCTCTGAGCCCAGTGCATATGACGGCCGCTGCATGGAAAGTATTAGCAACAGGACGGATCGGCAGTGCCGATCTGAAGGTCTGATGTCCGTTAGTATCCTGACTATGAAAATATTCCGTTTCCCTCAGGGTACGTTCGAGTGATGGGAAAAGATGTGGTATTGCCTGAGCATAATTCCAGACATGCTGGCACGAACCAGCACAGCATCCCCATGAATCGCCGCAGCCTTCCCAGCTCCACAGCCGTCCGTCGGGCTGTCGAAGCACTGTCGGAGATTTGAGTATGGAAAGGTTTGCTGAAATTGCCTCAACAACCTCAGGAGGCAGGGTTGTATTAAAAAATGAATCCCTGAAGAGCGATGACTTTGCATTCAGATCGTTATAGTTTGTCTTCCAGTATGATGCAACCTCTTCAATACTGCTTAATTTCTTTGAATACCAGGGTTTATAAAAGGGATCCTTGCATGAACAGGCAGGGTCGGTGCATTCCTCGTCCTTCTTGTTTTTCGGTTCTTCTCCGTATCTGAGGTCCGAATCGGGAACATACCATGACATCATAAGCCTGATTACCCTTGTCGCGCCGGGTTCAAGAGTAAACGGAACATATAATGAGGCTCCGGGAGCATCCTTTTCAACGGGATCAGTATTCCTTGATTCGCCTTTCATTATTGTCTCCCATGTTATAGTAAGAGGGTCCCACCATCCTCCCCTGAACCAGCAGTGATCGACAACGGTTGACGGCTCGCTTGTGAAAAAGGCGAAATCGCCTTTGGTTTCAGGCTTATCCTTAACGCCATCTTCTGTAAGAATAAACCCGTTTGAGATGGCCCTGATCCTGTTCTTTCCACCCCGCTGCTGCATAAAATTCCTTGAATTATATGAAAAGACAGCGTCAATCTTTGAGGAGCTTCTGTTTGTAAAAGTATACTCAACAGCTCCGACCGGCAGGCTTGAATTATCAGCATCAGTCGGGACAAAGGGGCTCCATCCCGAAAGGGTTACATCGACCGGAATAGCCTCATCATGTAATTCTATAGTAGCATATGGAAATCGGGCTGTGAATTTTGCATCATTGAAACGAGGAAAACCATAGGTAGTGCTTTCCGACCCATTTGCCGATCCTGGCTTTCCAAATTTTTTCCAGTCGGGAACCTTTCCTTCGAGTATCCTTGTTCCGTTTTCGACACCTTTTACCGAAAGAGCAGCGAACATGCATGGTTCATTAAAGACGTCGGGCTTATTGCGCACCGACATATGAGAAATGCTTCCGGTCCCGTCGAGACAAAACATCCCGGCGCCTATTCCTCCGATAGGGAATGCAATACGGTCGAGGTTTTTCCCTGTATATGAGCCGTTGTAAAGATGCCCTTTTTCATCAGTTCCACTATTTTTAACTGAACATGATGAAGATACAACACAAAGAATAAAACCAATAACCAATTTATTACAAAGTCGATTATTCATTTTTTTGATTCTAATTAAAGGACACTAAGAGTCAAATAATTAATAAAAAATTATTTACCCGTTCATTAACTTCCCTGTATTGTCACAAGCCTTGTACAAAGGTCCTTTAATCCTTCAGGGCTGTCGCCGCCGGGTTGTTCAATGGTGGTCCAGCCTTCATATCCAATATCATCAAGCGCTTTCATTACCTTAGTCCAGTTTACATCACCTTCGAGAAGTTTTACATCAAATCCTGCTCCTCTACCCTGTTTATCGGCGATTTTTTTGCTGAACTCTTTTATATGGACTTTAGCCAGCCTCCTGCCGAGAATTCTGATCCACTGTTCAGGCCAGCCGTATACGAGTATGTTGCCACAATCGAAATAAAAACCAACATAAACACTTCTGAACTGATCTACATATGAAGCTGCCTCCATGGGGCTCAAGAGGAAATTGTTCCAGACGTTTTCGAGTGCAATCTTCACTTTCAGGTCGGTTGCCATTGGAATAACTTTTTTTATCTCCTCCGAGGCCCGTGTCCAGCACTCGCTGTAAGTGACCGTATCCGAAACTATTCCCGGTACAAGCAATACGGTATCGGCGCCATAAGCTGCCGCATCCTGGAGAGAAACCCTTAGTGAAGCGACGCCCTGTTCCCTGACGGCAGGATCGGGATCTGAGAGAGGATATTTCCAATGGTTTTCACCGCACACGCTGGGGATAATCAAACCCGTTGCATCACGTGCCTTTAAAACTTCAGTCCTGTCGAGATGGCTCATCACCTCAACTCCGTCGAATCCGGCAGTCTTTGCAGCCACAAATTTTTCCATTATTGTCTGTCCTGTCTCGATGCATCCCCACATGACACCTTTTTTAAGGTTTCGTGTTGCAGGGGCTGACAGCTTTGAAAAGTCAGGTAACGATGACACCGAAACTGCGGCCGATGCAAGAAGGGTATTTTTGGCAAATTGTCTTCTGTTCATTTTACTATTTTGAATTATGTTTACTGAATATCAATTTGTAGAAATTTCAAGCTGAATCAACTAATTCGTTCTAAAATTAAAATCAACTCTGTGTTCTCAGTGACTTCTTTGTATAACTCTGCAAATGGTTTTAAGAACTTACACAGAGGGACACAGAGGTAACACAGAGGACACAGAGGGAAAAATCCTTACCCGTTAATTATTCGTTTGGGGCCAAGCCTATTACGGGAATTGTCTCAGGAATTCCGGGAACCGGTCCGAAAGCATAAGTTTTGGGGCCAAGGTACAGGTCGGAATTCATGACCTCATCCCATGTAACATCCTTGCCTGTATAGGCTGACATCCTTCCCATGATAGTAATAAGGGTCGAATTGACCTGGGCCTCGGCGTCATTAACCAAATTTCCAGTCCTGATTCCTGTAACAAGGTTAATATGCTCCTGAACATAAGGATCCTTGACTTTCCAGGTCAGATCAGCAGAACCTTCTTCAGGATGGGGATACTTCCAAATTTCCTGTCCCTTGAGATCATATATAGTCCCTGTAGCATTGGCAAAACCTTTTGTTCCGACAATATGCTGTTCTGTAAGGTTGCTGCATCCTGTTATCTGACGGGCTGCACAATGGGTATGCATGCCATTGTCGTAGACATATTCAACACTGAAGAAATCATACTGGTCGCCTGTTATCCTTCTCTGCCTTCCGCCCCAGCCCATTGCCTTAACGGGGTTTTTACCAAGATACCAGTTCATTACATCCACCTCATGAATGAATTGTTCAACGATATGATCACCCGAAAGCCAGCAGAAATTAGCCCAGTTACGGAGCATGTACTCCATATCCGACATCCCCGGCTGCCGTTTAATTACCCATAATGAACCTCCGTTTCGTGTAATGTGAGCACTGACTATCTCTCCTATCTCACCATTCATAACGCGTCGCCGTGTTTCCATAAAATCCTTCTGAACACGCCTTATGGTTCCGCTTACAATTGAGAGACCCTTTTGTTTTGCTCTTTCAGCCGAAACGAGCACCGAACGTGCACCCACAGGATCGACAGCGCAAGGTTTTTCCATGAAAATATGTTTCCCGGCTTTAATTGCCGCCTCAACGTGCTGGGGCCTGAAATGAGGAGGAGTGCAAAGCAGTACAATATCCACTCCCGAGTCGATCACCTTCTCATAATTATCAAAACCGAGGAAACACTTTTCATCCGGGATCTCAACATTCTTCTGTGTTTTCAGTTCAGCCCTGCAATTATCGAGCCTGTCCTGGAAAATATCTCCAAGGGCTACTATCTGAAGGTTTGGACCTGCTTCGAGGAAGTTGATTGCGGCTCCTGTTCCCCTTCCGCCGCATCCTATTAGCCCTGCCCTAAGCACCTGTCCGTCGGGCGCCATGTTTAATAGTTCAGGAAGTTTAATTTCACCCCCGGCAGGAGTATTTCGCGAACATGATGTGATCAGCCCGGCCGAGCCGATTGTGCCGATTGCTGCCAGAGCAGTACCGGAAATAAACCGGCGGCGACTAAGATCTTGCTTGTTTGTCATAGAAAAATGAATATAAATGTGATAAATATCAATACATGGATTCCATATAAAAATATGAAAAAGAGTTTGATTCAGAACCATTGTATGAAAAAATTATTACTTTTCAAACCTAAATACTGACAGGAGTCTCTTTTAATATTTTTCATCCTATGCGCTTACGGATTTACACAATAATTTCAATCTTCGTGTATGGACTTCTCTATTGTTTTACCGCTGTAGGGGTTTTACTAATACTGGTATTTTCATGGCTGCATATGAAAGGGGTTATCAGGTTTCTGACGCAGTTCTGGGCTAAATCAGTTTTCGTCATTATAGGCAAGAAGTTCAGGATCAGGGGATTGGAAAACATAAACAAGGGAGAAAAGTATATTCTTGTTGCCAACCATGGTAGCGTTTTCGACATTACAGCAATAATGTCATTTTATTCAGGGATATCCTGGTTCGGTCACGAAAGGCTTCTTAAAATTCCCTTGTTCGGAAAGATTCTTCTGATGACCGACTACGTACCCTTCAGAAAACCTACGTATACTAACACCAGAAAAATGATTACCCAGCTTATTGAGAAGTCAAAATTTCATACAGTTGCCATCTTTCCTGAAGGGACAAGGACGCTTGACGGGAGGATAAACGTTTTTTTAAAAGGATTCATCTATCTCTTCCGCTCATCAGAAATTCCAATCCTGCCTGTCACTCTGAACGGATTTTACCTGTTAAAACCGAAAAACCGGTTTTATGTTGACTTCGCTGCAAAATTGGAGGTCATCATTCATAAACCTATCACTAAAGAGGAACTAAGCAATAAAACCGATGACGAAATTATTGATGCCGTTAAGGCGGTTATTGAATCAGCTTATGTTTAAAACACCTTTGATACTACATTTTACAATTTAACCTCACAAACACCGGCACAATGGACATCAACGATAAAAAATGGGTCTTTATTGTCAATCCCGCGGCAGGCGGAGGATACGCAAAGACGTTGGTTCCTGCCCTGAATACAATGATAACCAAACACGGAATCAATGCCGAGGTCGTTTTTACCCAGCGAAGCGGACATGCTTCTGAATTGTCAGAGTTGTATCATCAGAAAGGATTCGGTTATATCATTGCTGTTGGCGGCGACGGAACATTGAATGAAGTATCGAGACCTCTCATCAATAAAAGGGATGTCACAATTGGCATAATACCTGCCGGTACAGGCAATGATTTTATTCAGATACTCGGCTTCCCCGGTAGATTTACAGATTCCGACTGGGATGCCTTCTTCAGGTGCGATACAATCGCCATGGACGCGGGAAGCGTAAACGGAATGATTTTCCTTAATGGCATGGGACTTGGATTCGATGCCCAGGTAGCAGCAGAAAACTATACTGCCCCGGGACAAGTAAAGAAGGGCGGCAAATACAAATATATCTGGCATATAGTAAAGACACTTCTTTTCTTCAGCGAAAAGAGGATGAAGGTTTTAGACTCAGAAGGCAGCCACGAAACAGATTGTTTCATAAATACGATTTCAATAGGCAGGAGGTTTGCCGGCGGATTCTTCCTCACCCCAAAAGCACTGGCAAATGACGGTCTGCTTGATGTATGCATGATTAAAAGACTTTCACTTTTTGAAAGATTCGGCATTCTTCTTAAAGTCCCTGAAGGAAAGCATATTGACGATAAAAGGGTAAATTACTATCAGACAACGCGTCTCAGGCTTGAGTTTCCCGAGGAGGTTCCTTTCCATGTGGACGGAGAACTTAACTTTGCTTCAAAATTTGATGTTTCCATTATTCCTGGAGCATTAAACACAATATATAATCCAAATGGAAAACACTTTTTCAGAACAGACAGAAAGGGAGTATAGTTATTTTGTCTTTTTCGACATCGATCGTACCATAACCAGGACTATCAGCGGAAAAGCACTGGCCATGGCAGCCTTCCAAAAAAAACTAATGTCACGGACCGAACTACTGAAAGCCTTGTATGTCTCACTGGCATACAAGCTTAGCCTGAAGGATCCTGTTAAGGTCATCAATGATATGGTAAGCTGGGTAAGGGGGCTGCCTGAGAAAACAATGGCCGACCTCTGCTCCGGGGTTGTTCGTGAAGATCTTCTTCCTTCAATAAATTCTGAGGCGAGATCCGAAATTAAAGATCACAAAAATAAAAACGCCAAACTGATAATTCTCTCCTCATCCCTTCTTCCTGTTTGCCGGGAATTGGCAGCCAGCCTGGGTATGGATGACTACCTCTGTTCCTGCCTGGAAGCCGAAAACGGATTTCTTACCGGGAGAACAGAAGGACCTCTATGTTTTGGGGAAGAAAAGTCTGTTAGACTCTTAGGGTATTGTGAAAAAAATAACACCAGGCCGTCGGAAGCCTGGTATTATGGTGATTCTATCTCTGATATTCATGCCCTAACCTCTGTCGGCAATCCTGTTTGTGTAAATCCCGACAGACAACTTAGGAAGGCCGCTATATCAAGGGGATGGAAAATTGTCAAGTGGAATTCCTAGTTATTTTCCAGTTCCAGCCATCCGGGAAGTTTTGGAAATTTTGCATGAGGCTCTGACTGGTACCAGAAGCATGTGGATGCGATATCTGATTTCTGTGCCAGATATCTCCCTCCCTTATGCCATCCAAGGTCCTGAATAGTAATTTTAAGATCGCTGTCGAACCTTACGGGATCCATAACATGCCATCTGTAGAGCCCGAAACGCTGCATTACCTGATAATGACCGTCTCCCCTGATGACCTGATGCAGGCCGGCATAAGGCGTACAGAACTCCGTGTAGTTTGTTTCCTCCACTCCTGCTGCATTCTTAGCCCGTGTATCAAAATCATAAGAACCGCAGAAATAATCCTCTGTACCGGTTCCGCAGATTGTAGGATATTTGGTGTCGCCATCCATAAAGAATTTTATTTCGCCTTCTCCCCACCATCCGTTGTTTTTTACTCCCCATGCCATATAAATACCCACGTACTGACCCTTGCCCTTTATGCCATCGGCAATTGTATAATCTGAGGTCTCATTAATGTTTGCCCGGCGGAATTGTGCATGAAAATAGCCGGCATCCTGGGGAACTTCGGTAAGGGTATAATCGATCTGGTAATACAGGGTCATCGGATTCTCATTATCGATGTTCTCCATTGTTATCCTGCACCTTTTCCTGAAAGGCATTGACCAGTAAGAGTTGAATGCAGAACCCGGATTTACACATATTGCCAACGATGTAAGCTTGGCATAGGTATTCCATCCCATTCCGAAGAAATCACCCACAGGACATTCTACCGAAGGCTCTGTTTCATCGTCCCAGTAAATCCTCATAATAGTAAAGCGCCAGTTTCCGGTTGGGGTCATCCAGATGTGCTGGATTGCTCCGGAGCCATTAATATCGGCAATAGTTATAGTCTCTCCTGATTTGATTCTTATATATGGATTTACCTTCCATCCCTGTCCCAGGTCGCGGGCAGCTCCGGAAGCGTTGGCGACATTCGGTTTGTCCTTGTCGGCAGGATTGGCCATTCCCGCTTTTCCCTTTTCACCGGTAAAGTTCTCAGGGCTTATTGAACGGGTCTTTGCATCAGAAAGCCTCGAAAGGGTTCCCATATTCATATCCAGCCCGTTGAATTTGTTTTGCGAAAAGACAAAAACAGGCAGCAAAAAGGCTATCATTATGACCAGCAGCTTCTTTTTCATAGGATTAATGTTTTGATTGTTTCAAGGAATTATTTTTATGCTGACATAAAAATAAACAATAATCCAGTACGATGACAGAAAAAACACTCCTCAGTTCAAACAAAAAAGGCTGAAAAAGGGGGATTAAAATACGTATCTGACCGACAATGCACCTCCGTCGGGCCAGAACCCGGGATACCCCGTGAGGTTCAGCATTGGCTTCCAGTCGAGACCGACACTGACAGGTACTTCATTGAAGGTATATTCAATTCCGATAATCCCATCAGCGCCAAGCACAAAGTATTGAGTAGAGGGTTCTCCCCAGTCTGCATGATCTCCATTGTACGAGCCAATATGAGCGCCAAAACCGTAAAACCACCTCAGCCTGTCGACATCAAAAGCTGTGTCGTGGATCTCATATAATCCTGTTAAATCAAAGCCTCCCCAGCGGGTATCAAGGATTCCTTCAAAAGCCGGTTTCTTTCCAAGGAAATGCTTAAAAGTTATCCCCGAATAAAATCCTCCCCTGATACCTATCCCGTTCTTATAGTCCTGTCCGTTTGCGATAATCCCGAAAGTTATGATCAGTATTAGTATTGTTACGATTCTTCTCATCTTAATAATTTTGCAGTAAATTTAATGAAAATAAAAATTGAGAGGATTAAACTCTCATTTCCCTAACGCAAAACATTTCCCGTTTATTATCTGTTTTCTAATTCCCCCAGATTAATTCGTTCTGACGAATGATTTTGCTAAAGCCGGCATATTAGCTATTTTTGACACACGAATTTCATGTATTTATTAACCTTTTGAAACAACCCCGGAATTCAGATGAAAAGATCACTACCTCTTATGGTTGCCCTGGCAGCCCTATTATCATGCAACGCACCAATGGATAATAAAATAACTTACCCTGAAACAAAAAAGGGTGATGTAACTGACAATTATTTCGGAACGGAAGTTCCGGATCCCTACCGATGGCTCGAAGATGACATGTCGGAAGAAACTGCGGCCTGGGTAAAGGAACAGAACAAAGTAACATTCGATTATCTTGGCAAGATACCTTACCGCGAAGAAATAAAGTCGCGTCTTACTAAGATGTGGAATTATGAAAAATTTACTGCCCCCTTCAAAGATAATGGCGCTAACTTAATAATTATATTATCTTTGTATTAAATAAAAACCAAAGATAATGAAACAGAATAGATCACTTGCCATAAGTAGTAAAATCCAGGAATGCAAAATGGGTAATATTATAGGACTGTTAGAAAAAGAATTTCCATCATCGGTTTTAAACTTTAAAATCGATGAGATGAAGAATGAAAAGACAAAAACAAGGGACAGAGTCTTTACTGTTAATAATACTTTGCTGACTATGGTTTTAACCTCCGTACAACAGGATAAAACATTAAAAAATTCCGTAGACTTATATTATATGATTCATCAAAGGCATATGAATCAGGCCCTTTCAGAACTAGAAGAAAGTATCCGGTCAGAGAAAGAGGAGGATGGTAGATCTTCCATAAAAACGGCAGGTAGGCCAAAGAAATTTACTTTACAATTGCCCAAAAGTTTAGAAAAGGACATTTCATTAAATACCGCAGCCTATAGCAAAGCACGCGAGCGCTTGCCAAATGAGTTAGTTGATGAATTGTTTAAAAATAGTCGTATAGAAAACGCAAAGAATAACTATACCCACTGGAATGGTTATCGAGTGTTTTCTGGAGATGGGACTTATATACAGATGCAAGATACAGAGAGCATAAGAAAAAAATTCGGAGTAAACCATCACGGAGTAGCAAGTGAAGGATATCCACAAGGACTTCTTGAGGTAATTATAGAAAGAGGAACAGGGCAACTTTATAGTTTCAAAGTAGCAAACAGACACACGAGCGAATTACCTTTGTTTTATGACATGCTTGATGATATCCCATCAAAGTCATTGTTATTATTAGATGATTTATATAATTGTTTCGAGATTATTTCAAAATGCAAACGTTTGGGTATTGAAATAGTTGTTCCGGCTAAAAGAGAAAGGAATTATGAGGTAATAGAAAAACTCACTGAAGGAGATGAAATTATCAGGATAAAAGCACCGAAAAATCGTTCTAAATGGATTGAAACCAATGAAATAGCATCTAGTATTTTGATGAGGAGAATCCAGTGCAAGAGTCCAGAAGGAGACGATTATATCCTGTTTACAACCATTTTGGATAAAAGAATAAATAAGAACGATTTTCAACTTTTGTATTTAACCCGCTGGGATATTGAAATAGGAATAAGGGAAATAAAGACGGTTATGGATATAAATGTACTTCGCTCAAAAACACCGGAAATGGCATTGAAAGAACTTAATATCTCTTTATCAACTTACAATCTAATACGAAAATTAATTTACGCAAGCATTAAAGACTTGCCTTTTTCCCCCAAAGAAGATTTCATTCATCAATTCTATACGCATAATCAGGATATTCTTATTGACAAAAAAGGAAGAGTATACAATCGATGGTCCACTGGTCGTAGAAGAAATGAAGCAATTGATA
>CAIMVD010000201.1 GCA_903844815.1 uncultured Bacteroidota bacterium
GTACAAAAACAACTTATGTTATTACAATTATTATAATGATACAATTTTCTCAATTTCCCCGGATCTTAGTTATAATGCTGCTTATCTGTTTGCACAGGGTGACCATCGCTGGCCAGGAGCGAGAATAGAATTTCATTCACAAGCTGAGTTTTCTTCGAAATTGTTTAAACTCTTCACACCCGGGACAATGTTCGAAACAGACAAGTTCATCGTACTTCAATATAGTTACCTTGATAAATCGGTGTTATCTTTTACTGACAAAAAAACAAAAAAGACCTATTTATCAATGAAATATGAGAATATACCAAATAGTTTTTCAAAGACCTTACCGAGTTTATATAACGACCTGGATGCAGGAATGCCTTTAATGGATATCAGATACTATTCTGAAGGGGACAAAGAGTATATTACCACCTTAATTAATCCATCAGATCTAAAAAAATTTGTTACAAGCCCTGAATTCAAAGGGTCTGTTCCAAAATACCCTGAAAAGAAAAAAGAACTTGAATTACTCGCAAATGGTCTAAAAGAGACGGATAACCCGGTTCTTGTTTTTATGAGATTAAAAACTAAGTAATGCCTGCTTTTCCCTTTTTTAAACAACTCGATTCAATGGATTGTGGTCCATCGTGCCTTCGCATGTTAGCAAAATTCTATGGCAAACATTATTCTCTTCAGGAGCTAAGGTCAAAATCATTTATTGCAAAATCGGGAGTTTCGATGCTTGGTATCAGCGATGCAGCTGAGAGCATCGGTTTCCGTACACGTGGTTACCGCCTCACCTGGGAACAACTCCGCGATGATGTACCTCTTCCTTGTATAATCCACTGGAATCAAAGACACTTCGTTGTATTATATGAAATTGAGAAACGGAGAAAAATAAGTGTGTGGATAGAAAGGCACAGTGCTCAGAGCTCGGGGCACAGGGCTAACTCAGAAAGTCTGATAAAAGTTGCCGATCCGGCTGCAGGGTTACTTACTTATACAGAGGAGGAATTTTTAAGATGCTGGTATAGTACAAAAAATGAGGGTGTTCAGGAAGGCACTGCTCTGCTTTTGGAACCAACTCCTGAATTCTATAATGTAGAAGATGAGGAGAAAAACAAGTTGAACTTAATTTTTCTGATAAACTATATCCGCCCTTATAAAAAGTATATTTTTCAGCTTATGCTCGGCATGCTGACTGCCAGCATAATAAGTCTTATTTTCCCATTTCTCACGCAATCCCTTGTTGATACAGGTATCGGAAATAGCAATATGGCTTTTGTGGTGATGGTCCTTGTTGCACAACTGATCCTGAGCATTAGCCAAACTGCAAATGGTCTTCTTCGGAGCTGGATCAGCCTGCATGTTACAAGCAGGGTAAGCATCTCTCTTATTTCTGATTTTCTCATCAAACTTATGAAGCTGCCCGTTGCATTTTTCGATGTAAAACTGATAGGCGATATTATGCAGCGTATTGGAGACCATAACAGAATAAAATCATTTCTGACCGATTCGCTGATTAATATCATTTTTGCTGTAATAACGCTGGGAATGTACACTATAATAATGGCTACATATAATCTGGAAATACTTGGTGTTTTCTTTATTGGCAGTACACTTTATACAGGCTGGGTTATTTTGTTTCTGAAACGTCGTCGTGAACTCGACTATAAAAGGTTTCAGCAGAGCGCAGCAAATCAGAGTAACATAGTTCAGCTTGTAACAGGCATGCAGGAAATAAAACTCAATGGCTGTGAGAAACAAAAAAGATGGGAATGGGAAAGGATTCAGATAAAACTTTTCAAAGTAAGCCTTAAGAGTATGATGCTTAACCAGAACCAGCAGCTTGGTGCGGCACTCATCAACCAGGCAAAAGACATTTTTATCTCATTCCTCTCTGCAAAGGCAGTAATTACCGGGGAGATGACGCTTGGTATGATGATGGCTGTTCAATATATTATAGGTCAGTTAAATGCCCCTATACAACAGTTTATA
>CAIMVD010000202.1 GCA_903844815.1 uncultured Bacteroidota bacterium
CGTAGTTTCGGTGGTTTACAGATTACTGACGATTAATGGTGTAAAAATTAACCTGAATTCCGTTAGTGACTGGCTTAAGGCACACCCTGATTATCCTTCATTAAAGTGTGTCTGCGACTATTTTGAAGAGATCAATGTCAGGTATTGGCCTCTCAGGATCGATGAGAATGATTTTTTTAGTATTACTCATCCGTTTATTGCTCACCTGAACATTGGTCAGGGTCAATTGGTCGTGGTTCATAAAGCAGACCGCAATTCTGTTAACTATTCTGATTCATTAAAGGGCGAAAAAAATATCAAAACAGACAATTTTCTGGCAAAATGGAGCAAAACTGTGATTATTATTGATCCTGATTCAGATTCTGGTGAATCAGATTTCCAGATTAAGAAATCAGAAGAGATTGTGAATAGTGCAGTGGTTCCTTTTTTTATTTCAATCTTTTGTCTGACCATCATTTATGGTATTTTTAATCGTTCTGTATCAAGTGAAAATGAGTATTCCTTAACATTCTTTTTACTTATGGCAGCTATTATAGCCGGATTATTCTTCTCAATTCTTCTCTTTATGAATGAGCTTGAATTCAAAACAGGATTTGTAGACAAACTCTGCCATATATCTACACATACAGATTGCGATGCAGTTACAAAAAGCAGATTGTCAAGAATATATGCAAATATTTCCTGGGCTGACCTTGGTGTCTCTTATTTCCTGTCAGCACTTATACTAATATTCCTTTTACCGGTCTCATCGATAGTTAGAATTTTAGCAGTATTTTCTGTATTTTCCTTACCTTATCCGGTTTTTTCAATATTGTATCAATGGCTGAAAATAAAAAAATGGTGTCCGCTCTGTCTTTCAGTTCAGGCAACTCTGCTTGCAGAATTCGCAATACTAGAGGGATACTTAAACTTTAAAGATCTAACCCCATTTAGTTTTCTTCCTGCAATCATAATAATTGCTGCAGTTTTCGGCACAGTATTTATTCTTAAAATGGTTTATCTAGCAGAAAAGAAGAAGGAGTTTATTAAACTTGAATTACAAAAACTTAAACGTAATCCAAAGGTTTTTAAAAGCCAGATTAATAATGAGAATCGATTAGTTGTTTCTGGTGAGACTCAGCAATTGCTTTTTGGCAATCCGGAAGCTGAAGTTACGATTACTGTTTTTCTCAGTTTCAGTTGTTCTGCATGTTCAAAAAAGTTTGCAGAAATACAAAAGCTTCTTAAATCAAATAAGAAAATGAAAGTTCAACTCATTTTCACTCCTGCTAAAGATGAAGACGGGATAACTCTGACAAAATTAATTATGCAGAAATACAAATCAGGTGAAAAAGATATAATTCTAGCCCAGTTGGAAAAATGGTATGAGTCAGATGTTAAATCCAGACATAATCTGGTTACGTCTATAGGCCCGATGTTAGATGAGAAGGAGCTTAATGAATTTTTTAAATCAAATGAAAAATTGTTCAGGGAAAATAATGTAACAGGTGTTCCTTCTATATTTATTAATGGATTCCCATTTCCGGGTATTTATAAACTAAATGATATTAAATATCACCTTGATTCAATGATTCAATTAAAAAATGAATATAAAGCAAATGAAGTATTAATCTGAAAGAGAAGGGCAGGAAGTTTTCTCTGAGCCCTGAGCTATGCGCTCTGTGCTACGACTTCCTGCCCGGACCTTTCTACAACAAGAAAGGAGGTAATAGTACAAAGATATAAATTTTACTGGATTGGCAAGCCAAACCCTTTTATGGAATCTGAGCTTGAAACAAACAAATCAAAAATGTAAAAAATTTAATAATTGCAAAAATGAAAACACTTAATAAATTTTATGCTTCATCTGGAAAGATCCTAAGTAATGATGAATTGATCTCCTTGAAAGGAGGAGTAGAATACACGTGTAATTATAGTGGAGTTCCAGGTGTATGGAGTGAGATGTGCGGTTATAGCAGATCTTGGGTTGAGTACTGGGCAACGACATATGGAGGTATTTGGTGCTGTGATAGTTGTGGACAAACAACTTACTGTCAAAATTCATAGCTATTTCAATACCGCAAGGAATATTAAATTTCTTGCGGTATTTTTACATATAATCAATAAATAGTTTTGCCCATGATGTATACTATTAAGAGGAGTTTAAAAATGTTCCATTTGTTTGTCCATTTTAATCCAAAGCACAAAATGATAAATATGAAAAGAAATAGCAGTTCGTTTATAGAAAAAATAGCATTTGTATATCTCCTTTTCTTCTTACTCTATTCATGCAGAAATCCCCAAAGACCAGAACAGGAATTAAACACACAATCAGCATCAACAGGTAATGAAATACTTCAGATTGATCCAAGAACTTTCACGCAGACTGATTTTCTTCTGTCTGAAATTGCAGATGACATAAATTATATTCCGTTAGACAATGGAATCCCTTTAGGAGCCATTGGAAGTCTGAAATTCATAAATAATTCGATCTATTTGAGTGTAAATGGAATGCATTTATTAAAATTTGACAGAACAGGTAAAAAGCCTATGCCAATAGGAAAAGAAGGAAGAGGTCCTGGTGAGTATTTCTTTTGTGCTTCATATACGGTCGATCCCAAAACTGAAAACATTTATATTCTGGGTAAAAAGGATGCACTTATGGTATACTCTCCACTGGGTAAGTTTATCAGAGAATTTCAGTTGCCACAATGTACTGACGGCTCACTTTTTCATAGCATTGAGTTTATCAACTCCGATATTTTTCTGGCCCAATATGTTGCACTGGGTCGATCGCAGTATAATTGGATGATAATTGATACAACTGGTAATATGATTTCAAAGAAACCTAACTTTCTGCCTCCCTTTGAATCACGTACAGGTCAGTTTGGGGGTGTAAACAAATTTAAAGACAGAATCAATTACTGGGATATTTATAACGATACAGTATTTACAATTTCTCAAGATAATAGTTTTAAGCCAGCAGCAATTTTCCCTCCGGGTAATTACAGACGCAGACAAGAAGATATAAAAGTCAGCTCTCCTAAGCAATATATGGACGAAGTATCAAAAATATGCATGACTTTAAACCTCATTGAGACAGAAAACTTTTGGGTTTATAAGTATAGATTCAATTTATATGGGGTGGCTTTTATTGATAAACGAAGTAAGATAACAAAAGCGAGTCTTCATCCAACTGAAACGTGGGGTATAAACAACGATATTGATATGGGGCCAGTCTTTCTGCCTGAAGCTTACCTCTATGAAAATGGAAATGAGTATATTGTAGGGATAGTTCCATCATACAAGATAATTGAACATTCTGCTTCTGCAACATTTAAGGCTTCAACTCCTAAGGACCCTGATAAGAAAAAGCAACTTGAAAAAATGGCAAATAGTCTTGAAGAGACTGACAATCCGGTTTTGATATTGGTAAAGTTGAAGAAGTAAATTATGTCGACTTTTCCACTATTTAAACAGCTCGACTCAATGGATTGTGGCCCATCATGCCTTCGCATGGTGGCAAAATACTATGGAAAAAACTATTCACTTCAGGAACTAAGGTCTAAATCGTTTATTGGCAAGTCGGGTGTTTCAATGCTTGGTATCAGCGATGCAGCGGAGAGTATCGGTTTCCGAACACGAGGTTACCGCCTTACCTGGGAGCAACTACGGGACGAAGTCCCACTTCCCTGCATAATCCACTGGAATCAAAGACATTTCGTTGTTGTATACGAAATTAAGAAAAGGAGAAAATTAAGTGCATGGAGCAGGGGGCGTGGAGCAGGGCAAAAAGATAAAAGACAAAAGTCGGAGCGAAGCGTAGACCCAGAGCGTAGCGTGGGGGCAAAAGACAAAAGTTCGTCAGGAACTGACTTGCACGACTTGCACGACCTGCATGACCTGCACGACTCTTCATATTCAGTTCATGTGGCAGACCCGGCTTCCGGTTTGCTGACGTATTCTGAAAATGAATTTCTGAAATGCTGGTATAGCACAAAGAGTGATGGTGTTCAGGAAGGCACAGCACTTTTACTTGAACCAACACCTGAGTTTTATCGTAAGGAAGATGAAGAGAAGAGCAAATTAAGCTTTACCTATCTTCTTAATTACATTCGTCCTTATACAAAGTATATTCTTCAGCTTATGCTCGGCATGCTTACTGCCAGCATAATAAGCCTTATTTTTCCATTCCTCACACAATCGCTTGTTGATACGGGTATTGGAAACAGCAATATGGCTTTTGTTGTAATGGTTCTTGTTGCTCAACTTATTCTAAGCCTTAGCCAGACTGCCAATGGATTGCTGCGAAACTGGATAAGTCTTCATGTCACAAGCAGGGTAAGCATTTCACTTATATCTGATTTTCTTATTAAACTGATGAAGCTACCTATTTCATTTTTTGATACTAAGCTCATTGGCGATATTATGCAACGTATTGGAGACCATAACAGAATTAAGTCATTTCTTACTGATTCTCTTATAAGTATCATTTTCGCTGTAGTTACTCTGGTAATGTACACTGTTATTATGGCTACATATAACATTGGTATACTGGGAGTTTTCTTTTTAGGCAGCGCACTCTATATAGGCTGGGTGGTACTTTTTCTGAAACGTCGACGGGAACTCGACTATAAAAGGTTTCAGCAGAGTGCCGCAAATCAGAGTAACATAGTTCAGCTTGTAACCGGTATGCAGGAAATAAAACTCAATGGTTGTGAGAAGCAAAAACGATGGGAATGGGAGAGGATTCAGATAAAACTTTTCAAGGTAAGCCTTAAAAGTATGATGCTTAACCAGAATCAACAGCTTGGAGCTGCACTCATCAACCAGGCAAAAGACATTTTTATCTCATTCCTCTCTGCAAAGGCAGTAATTACCGGGGAGATGACGCTTGGTATGATGATGGCTGTTCAATATATTATAGGTCAGTTAAATGCCCCTATACAACAGTTTATA
>CAIMVD010000203.1 GCA_903844815.1 uncultured Bacteroidota bacterium
AAGCTATTGCGGCGTTTGATTCCATTGTGAGCCAAACAAGGGAAATCATCCGCACTGGCAGAAAGAATGAAAGAAAAAAACGACCTAAGAAACTCTACTACATGAATTACAAACCATTATAGCTTAAGTCAACGACATTGTATCATATTTATTAAAAGGATTTATTAATTTTAAGTTGATATTCCAGGCGAAAGTATCTTCCGGAAGTATTAATATCGGACAGATATAATGTCAGGGGATTCAATGTAAATATTAATATTAGAATTAATATGATCTTCCTGATGCACTAATCAACTTATTTTCAGTAAAAACCCAAAGAAAATCCTGACAGACACTTATTTGCATCAGCAAAATGAATGAAATAAGAACCAAAGAAAAACTTGAAAAAGAGTTATTTAAGATTCAACAGGAATTTGAAGCGTTAAAAGTTTCACATGAGATAACGCTCAGTGAACTCAATAAAGCAACCAAGTGGAGCGAGACTTTTTTATCTTCTCTGCCTTATCCTGCTATGTATATCAGAGCCAAGGATATGGTTATAATCTCTGCCAACAGGGCTGCATCGGAAATGGGAGTTAGAGTCGGAGGGTATTGTTGGCGGGAGTTCATGAAAGGAGAATATCTTTCACAGCATGATAAAGAAATCGCAAATAAATACCCTGATGCTGTTCCTCCCGAATTCGGGATTAAGTGTTCCTTTTGTCTGAGCGAAAATTGCTTTTCAGGTTCTCATGAACAAATCGACCATGAGATGCATGCCTTTGGTCTGATCTGGGAAACATACTGGATAAAAGTAAGCGAGGAAGTATTCCTTCATTATGCAATAAACATTACAGAACGCAAGAAATCAGAAGAAGAACTTATTTTAAAGAAACAGATTTTTGAATCATCAATCGCTGCAAACAGTATAAGCGATAATGAGGGTATTATTACACACTGCAATTCCGCTTTCCTCAAGATCTGGGGATATGATTCACAGGACGAAGTAATAGGCAAACCAATCAGCCATTTTCTTAAGATTGAGGATGAGGGATTAAAAATAATTGCTTCTCTTAATGATTATGGTATCTGGGAAGGAGAATATACAGGAATAAAGAAAGACAGCACTCCCTTTGACGCTTATGGTCTTGCCATAAGTATAAAAAACAAAAAAAAGGAGAATATCGGCTATTATTCTGCCGTTACAGATATCACCGCACGTAATCAGGCGGAAAAAACTTTACAGGACATCATTGACTTTAATCCTATGGCGATTCAAATTGTTGATACAGATGGATTAACACTCAAAGTAAACCAGGCTTTCAAGATACTTTATGGCTCTATGCCACCCGCAGGTTATTCGATGTTCAATGATATTCAATTAATAGAGAAAGGATTTGGAGGATTAATTGACCGCATTAAAAACGGGGAAGTTGTTCATTTTCCTGATATGACTTTCAATCCCCATGATTCGGTGCCCGATGTGCCGGATGTCGATGTTTGGATACGGACAATCGTATTTCCTTTAGTGGATTCCCGGGGAAAACCGGAGATGTTTGTTTTTATGCATGATAATATTACAGAGCGAAAACAGGCAGAAAGAGACCAGAAGGATAGAGTGAATGAATTAACAAATGCCTACAAACAGCTTGACAGGTATATTTCTGATAACAAGGAATTGAAACAGTTTGCATATATTTCATCTCACCAGCTTCTGGAACCCATTCGTACAATTTCTAACTATATCCAGATTATCGAAGAAGATTATTCAGGAGAATTGAATAGTACTGCTTTGAAGCATTTTAATACTATTAAAAAATCATCGGAAAGAATGAATTCGCTGATTATGGCCCTGTCGGATTACAGTCAATTGGGCCTCAATAAAAAACTTCAAAGAATTGATAGTAAAAAAATAGTGAAGGAGGTAATTTCTGACCTTCAATCAGTAATAGAAACTTCAAATGCTTCTGTAGAGGTGTCGGGAATGCCGGTCCTGAATGTTTATGAGTGTGAATTCCGTCAGATATTCCAAAATCTCCTTACTAACGCCATTAAATTTAAAAAGAAAGACAGTCACCCTGAAATTAAGATTGGCTCAGAAAAGGTAGAGGAGAACTGGCAGTTCTCCGTGAGAGACAATGGCATTGGCATTGCACCTGACCACCATGAAAGGATCTTTAATATGTATCAGCGATTGCACGTTAATGAAGAAGAATATGAAGGCAGGGGAATCGGACTCTCTTTCTGTAAAAAAATTATCGAATTGCATCAGGGGAAAATCTGGATTGAATCTGCTGTTGGACAAGGAACTACAGTATATTTCACAATACCTAATCTAATCTTATGAAAACCATATGAATGACCGCGATTTAACCGGGCGGAGCAACCCAGGCCAGATCAATCATGTGCAGTTCCATAATGCCATTGAAATCAAAATTATACTATGATGAAAAAAGAACTAAAGGTTATTATGCTGGTTGATGACGATCAAAATGATAATTTTTTCCATGAAAGAGAGATCAAAAAAATCAATCCGGCAATTACCGTTATAGAAAAAACAACCGGATTGGATGGCCTGGAATACCTGGAATCAAATAAAGAGAATAAAGAGGTGATGCCAGACCTGATTTTTCTGGATATTAACATGCCTATATTGGATGGGTGGGATTTTCTTGAGAAATACAAACAATTGGACAAGGAACTTCAGGATCTGGTTGTAATTATTATGCTGTCAACATCAGGATATCCTGAGGATATTGAAAGAGCCATGTCATATAGCTGTGTATCAGACTATATTATAAAGCCTCTTACCAAAGAAAAATTGGAAAACATAACTAAGAGATATTTCAACTGATAGCTTACTTTGCTGTAGTAAAGAAATAAGCCACCATAAGACAACCGAACTCCTTCTTTTGCGTACTGATCAGGCCTCCAAGGCCTGATGGATTATACCTTAAAATTCCTGATTTCGCCGGGATACATATCAGAGCATACAATTCGTCTGTACAGGATTCCATTCACCGGAAAATATTATCTTTAGTAAATGAAAAGGATCCCTGTAATAATATTTCTTTCAGCATTGTGTGTTACTTCCTTTTCACAGGAAACTGCAGAAAAACTTTCAGGAATCTTAAACGAAAGCGGGAAGAGTATCCCTGCCGACCAGGTTTTTATTCATACCGACAGGAATCTTTACAATCCCGGTGACACAATCAGGTTCCAGGCCTATATAAGAGACCGGCGCACAGGAATTTTCGAAACGGGGAGTATCTCCCTTTATGTTCTGCTGACAGATGCACATAACAGGACCATCGACAGTGCAAGATTCAGAATAACCAATTCCACAGCACCCGGATGGCTTTCAGTTCCCGACAGCTCCAAATCAGGCGACTGCAATCTGATTGCCTTCACCGGAACTATGATGAATTATGATCCGGGATATGCTTTCAGGGCCCCTGTAAGAATTATTAATCACAAAACATCAGGAAAACAAGGACCGGTAATTCATGATCCGGAAGAAACGGCTCCGCTGAAGATTGAGGCAGATTTGCAGTCGTTAAACATTAATTTCCTTCCTGAAGGAGGAACGTTCATCGCCGGAATAAAACAGCGCCTTGCAATTAATGCCGTTACTTCGCCAGGTACAGGATTAAAGGCTGCAGGTAAGATCATTAATCAGAAGGGAGATTTAATATGTGGTTTCACGACAGGCGAATCCGGGCAGGGGCTGGCGGAATTCACTCCTGCTCACGGCGAAGTCTATTCCGCCATCCTCTCAGGTAATGAATTCTCAGAACTCAGCTGGAAACTTCCAATGCCGGATTCCTCAGGCATTGCATTAAGGACCGATATTACCGATAAAGCTGAAATAAGCATACAGGTATCTGCAGGTAAGAATATCAGAAAATCTTATCTCCTTGCTCTTATTATGAATAATTCCCTTGTATATGCGGGAGGGATACGTATTGATTCACTTATCAGACTGAAAATTAGCACTGAAGAATTACCCGTAGGTACTGCAGAGGTAATTGTATTTGATGATCAGCTCAGACCTGTTGCCGAAAGGCTCGTTTTCGTTAATCACAGTAAAAGACCAAAAGCAGAGGCAGTTACTCCTTCATCGAAAAAGAAGGGTGAGGAAACCGGGCTTTCGATAAACCTTCAGGATAACAGCGGAAAAAATATTGCCTCGGTACTGTCCGTTTCAGTAATTGACTCCGCTTCGGGATACTGTAATATTTTCCCAAACGGAAATATTGAATCCGAGCTTCTTTACGACAAGACATTTTACAACAATCTGCCTGACAAAATCAAATACTCCGGTATCAGTAAGCTGGATAAAAACCTTCTTGACCTCCTGCTGATGACCTATGGATGGAGGAAGTTTAAACCAAAGGATCCCGATGATACAACGGTTGTGAGACAAATATTAGGTTTTGATTATCTTAAGATCAGGGAGACGGGGCAGGTAAGAAAAAACCCTCGGGAGATTAACCTTGTTGCCATTGAAGGCGCCGGATCATTTACACTGATACCCGGTGCAGGAAGGGAAGCAATTCTCCGTTTTGATACGCTCGGTTCAAATGTCCGACAGGTAATTATACTGCCCGACAAAAAAATGACTGTGAACAATAATCCGCTCACAATCGAATTTCCCGAAAACAAACCTTATTCCGGGAATGTAAAACATTACAAAAATCTCAGTCTTAATACCGGCCCTGAAATTTCATTTTACAGGAATCCGGTCAGGGATTTTGGGGGCGATACAATTGTAAAAATCGGGGAGGTTCTAATCAGGGGAGCTCATCCGCCCACTGAAAAAGTCCCTAACAAATATCAGATTCAATATCAGTATACTAATCCGGTTACACTGACAGCCGAAGATTTTAAAACAGTAACTTATTTTGAGGATATACTTGTACGGCTTCATCCTTTCTGGATTAATACAAAGGAAAAAAAAGTATATATAACAATGGGAAGATCAGGCAGATATTCTCCGCCTGCACTCATTGTTGTTGACGACAATCCGTTGTGGGGTACTACTATAGCCAGAAATGGCAGGGGAGAATCAGACTACGCATCAATTGCCGACATGCTGGCATCAAATATCTCGTCAGTCACTATGATAAGAGGGGTTCAGGGATTTCCGCTATACGGTGAACAGGCGCTTGGCGGAGTAATTTTTGTTACTACAAATGGTAAGGCAATGATGGATGGGACCTATAAAGAAGTCAGGCCCTGGATGCCCCCAGGGAATAATAACCTGGCAAAGCCAATCAGGATTTTCAGGTCAGAGATTGAATTTTATGTCCCCACTAAAGAACAGGTTCAGCTGATTCCTGAATATCATAATCGTCCGACCCTTTACTGGAGTAATGAATTAATACTCGATGGCAGCGGTCCGGTTAAAATAAACTATCCCAATAATATGAAAACCGGGACAATCTTTGTCAACATTAACGGAGTTACCTTCGACAATGTGCCATTTTCATCGACAACTAAGTATTTGATTAAATAAACTGATAATGAGGAGCAAAATAAATTCGAATTAAGAATTATGAAGGACTTTTGTTTTATAACAATGGTTACAACCTTACTCTTAACCAGTTGTACAAATCCTGAAGGAATTATTAAGATCAGGGGGAAAGTTCTTGATGAAGATACAAAAGCTTTAATTCCGCGAAGAGAAATAATCGTACAGTCACTTGTAAAAATCGATGATACCTTAGTCCCGGTCAATGCTGGTCAATTCATTTCCGACAGCTCAGGAGGGTTCGAATATACCCTGAAGAAGGTAAAAAATTCGTACCTGTTTAACTTTTGTCTGGTTGGCGATTCGGATTTTGCCTTCTCAACACAAACATTAGGTATAACTGAACTTAATAAATATGGTCAGTTTTTGAATTTATACATGAGCAAATTGTCCGACTTTACGATTACAATCGAAAGGCAAAGCAAGTCACCGACACCCGACACCCTGTTTTTATCGTGGGAATCGGGCGGAATAGATGGTAAAATCCTGTATCCTTATGAAGTGGTTAATTTCGGTGTTGCACCCGATAGGGCATTCATCTGGATCGGAGGAAATGTTAAATCGTTGATTAAAACGAAAGCATTTGCCGACAAGAGGACAACCGTATGGTGGAAATTATACAGGAATGGCAAAAGAAAGGAAACCACGGATACAATTTTCTGCAGGAGAGATGCAATTAACTATGTGAATATTAAATATTGAGGAAAAATATAATTATGAAATTTTGATACCTTTACAAGGACAAATCAGGAGTCAGTCGTGAAGAAGGGGATCAGAGAAGTACTTAATTACATTATAGCTGATGATGAAAACATTTCATTGCAGAACCGTTTACTCCTATCCTCAATATTTGTCGGAATTTTAATAACATTTTTTGGTTCTTTTATAGGCACCATTATTTCCTTGCCCATCCATCTGAAACTTTCAGGTTACTTTTTGTTTCTTTTCCTTCTTGTCTTCTATTATTTCATGAGGGTCAGGAAGATAGTCAGACCGTTCATAGTGCCATTCATTCTTATCTGCCTGGCCGCGATCTCGATGATGTGGTTTTTCAACGGGGGCATTAACGGACAAGGCTCAAAAATTGCACTTATTGCCCTGATCCTTTCCCTGATTATTGTTACAAAAGGAAAGAGAAGATTCGTTCTTTTCCTGTTTTCAACTTTAATCCTGATATTATATCTGGTTCAACTATACAAACCTGAATACATAACCGGTTATTCTTCGGAAAAAGTCCGATGGATTGATAGCTTAACTACAACAGTTTATTCCCTGATCTTCATTTATTTAATAATTAGATTTCTTCTACGATATTACACTCTGGAGAAAACCAGAGCCGAAGAAGCCGAAAAAATTCAGATTCAACTGAATCATGACAAGGATCGTTTCCTTTCTATTCTTGGGCATGATTTAAGAAGTCCGTTTCATGCTCTTCTGGGCCTGACAGAGTTATTAAAAAGGAATATGCACAACTATGATATTAAAACTATTGAACATCAGGTAGATCTTATCAATAAATCGGCGTTAAGCAATTATAACCTGCTGGAAGATTTATTGCTCTGGGTAAGGGCAGAAAAAGGAATCATTCCATTCAAACCACAACCGGTGACTCTTTATTCTGTTTGCTCAGGTGTGATTGAAAATCTTACCCATAATGCCAGCGAAAAAAATCTACAGGTTACCTGCAATGTTGATGCTAAAACTTATGTTTTTGCCGACATTGATATGTTAAAAACAATCTTGCGAAACCTGGTTTCAAACGCAATAAAGTTCACAAATTCAGGGGGTGCGATAAGAATTAGTGCAGAGATAATTGATTCCGGCATAATAATTTCAGTGAAAGATACAGGAAGAGGAATCAGTCAGGCTGACATATCAAAGTTGTTCGACATTTCTCAGGTTTATACTACAAAAGGGACTCATGATGAGAAAGGAACAGGATTAGGACTCTTGATCTGCAAGGAGTTTGTCGAAAAACATGGCGGGAAAATTTGGGCAGAAAGTGAATACGGGAAGGGAGCGACCTTTTGTTTTTCTCTTCCGTATATCGCTGACTATAAAAAAAGTGATAATGAGATAAATGAAGAAAAGGATGTTTTTGATGCAAACAGAATCAAAAAGATTAAAATACTGATCGTTGACGACAATAGTATATCAAAAATGCTTCTTTCAATAAGCCTTGAAATTATAAGCGATGATATTCAGTATGCCGAAAACGGAGAAGAGTCAGTTGAAATCTGCAGGAATAATTCAGATCTTGATTTGATTCTCATGGACATAAATATGTCGGGTATTGACGGATATGAAGCAGTCCGCCAGATTCGCCGGTTTAACAAAGACGTGATCATTATTGCCCAAACGGCGACCGACCTTTCAATGGAAAGGGAAAAAGCAATTGGCTCCGGGTTTAACGAATTCATCTTAAAACCAATTAATAACGATTTACTGTTCCGGTATATCAATAAGTATTTTCGTAAAACGACTGCCGGCAATCAGGAATAAAAATTTAAAATCATTCCTGAAACTCATTAAAAGAGCCCACTCCGAAAAAGATAATAAATGCAATTGCCACGAAGACACGAAGACGCTAAGTCTCACAAATAGCATATTATTAATCAATTACCTTGGATCAACTTCGTGCCTTTGCGCCTTCGTGGCAAAAAAAGACTTTTCGGAGTAGGTTCTTAAAACAAAATCAATCGATGCCCTCCGGCAGAAAATCTTTAGGATGCAAAGATATCCCGGGGATAAATGACAGGTTAATACCTTGAAAAAAGGTAATTTGTATAACAGCATTTCCGAACACTATTTTACTTATTTTTGGCCGGAACCAAATTCTCTTAAATATTAAAACTCCGGCTAAATGAGAAACCGCAAATTACTAAGTCTTATCTTCCTGTTATTAACTATAAATATCAATCAGGCTGTTAATGCTCAAAACTGGCCTAACTGGCGGGGTCCGAACGGTGATGGTACAAGTACTGAAACCAACATACCGACTAAATGGGATTCAGTTACCAATGTAGTATGGAAGATCCCGGTAACCGGTCAGGGATATTCTTCGCCGATTATCTGGAAGGATTTTCTTTTCATGACTACAGCAATTCAGGAATCACAGGAGAAAGTTCTGCTTTGCTATAACAATAAAAACGGTAAGCTTTTATGGCAGAAAACGGTTCTGAATACCCCTTTCGAAAATAAGCATAATGACAACAGCTATGCCTCAGGCACACCTGCAACCGACGGTGTAAATGTGTATGTGTCTTTTTTGGACGGAAAGGACGTTGTTGTGGCAGCCTATGATTTTTCAGGAAATCAGGTATGGATTAAACGCCCCGGCACATTTTCGAGTCCTCACGGATACAGTTGTTCACCAGCGATCTTCGAAGACAAGATTATTATTAACGGTGACAGTCAAGGCGATTCATTTGTCACTGCCCTGAGCAAAACAGATGGTCATACGATATGGAGAGTGACGCACGACAAACCCGCACACAGTTTCAGTACTCCAATTTTCAGGCAATTGGCAGGCAAAACCCAGATGATCTTTTGCGGGAATAAGGAAATTGCCTCCTATAATCCAAACGATGGCACAAAATACTGGTTCATCAGCGGTCCTTCTGAAGACTTCTGCTCCACTCCTGTTTATAATGAAAAGAACGGATTGGTACTGGTCAGCAGTTCCTGGCCGCAACGTGTTCTGGTTGCTATTAAACCTGACGGACAGGGTGATGTTGCAAAGAGTCATGTGGTATGGCAAGCTTCGAAGGGCGCCTATTACGTTCCGTCACCGGTTTGTACTGATGATTATCTTTTTACAACAATGACCTCCGGCATTGTTCATTGCATTGAAGTCGCTACATCCAATATCCTCTGGACCGAGGACCTTGGCAAGCAGTATTCTTCCCCTGTTCTTATAAACGGGCTTGTATACATGCCCAATGATCAGGGTGTAATAACTATAATTAAACCGGGTCCGAAATTCGAATACCTGTCCAAGAATTCAATAGGGGAAAAGATGTTTGCATCGCCGGCTATAAGCAATGGTAAAATCTACCTGCGCGGCCTTAATCATCTTTTCTGCATAGGCGTAAATTAATATTCCCTTGTCCAGCATTAGCGGGGGTGCCTGAATGCCCTCCGTGGCCCTCTGTGACATCGTTTTTAAACATAAAAAAATAAGTACAAAAGGTGAATATTCCCGGTATCTTTAATGCCTAAGGAATACTCAATCCATAGAAATATTTATCAAAGAAATTTAAAATGAAAAAAAAAATAGCTTCCGCAGTTTTGCTGGCCTTCATTTTTATAAATATAACTCTTGCCGGCGCGATTACAATTACACGAGTTGAACCAGCCAACTGGTGGACAGGCATGAAGAAAACCGAATTCCAGATTCTCTGTTACGGCCCCAATATCGGCAATTCAAAAGTAGAGATCAATTACCCTGGGGTGAAGTTAACAGAAGCGGCTAAGACAGAGAATCCCAACTATTTGTTTTTATACCTGAATGTTGACAAACGTGCCAAGCCCGGAATTATTCCTATAAAATTCACCGACGGGCAAGATAAGTTTACCTACGAATATCCTCTTGTTTCGCGCACCGATAAAAGTGGCGCTCAGGGCTTTAATGCATCCGATGTGTTGTACCTGATTACCCCTGACCGGTTCGCAAATGGCAAGCCTGAAAATGATGACTGGGATGATGTAAAGGTCAACCGTGAAAATCCGAATTCCCGTCATGGCGGCGATTTCGACGGAATTACCAAACGGCTTGATTACCTGAAGGACCTGGGCATTACTACAATCTGGTTCAATCCTATCCAGGAAAACAAGATGAGAGGCGGCTCATACCACGGCTATGCTATTACCGATTATTATAAAACCGATCAGCGTTTCGGAAGCAACGAGGAATTCCGTGATATGACAAAAGCAGCTCATGATAAAGGATTGAAAATTGTGATGGATATGGTACTGAACCATTGCGGAAGTTCGCATTTGTGGATGACTGACGCACCGTCGAAAGACTGGATAAACAATAACGGTGTATTTCTGCAAACCAATCATGCCACTGTATCCGTGATGGATGTTCATGCTTCACAAACCGAGAAAAACACTTTCCTAAATGGCTGGTTTACCCGTGGAATGCCCGATTTAAACCAGACTAACCCTCATCTTGCAACCTACCTCATTCAGAACACTATCTGGTGGATTGAGTATGCCCGTATTGACGGAATAAGGCAGGACACCTATTCCTATCTGGATTTCGATTTCCTGACCCGATGGAATACTGAGGTTTATGATGAATATCCCGACTTTAATATTGTAGGTGAAACCTGGTATAACAAGAGTACCTCATCGGCCTGGTGGCAAAAAAAATCCATCCTGAACAAAAAGGATCCAAACCTTAAGACACCAATGGATTTTTCACTGACCTTTGCTTCACAATCGGCCTTTGACAGTAAGACCGATAACGGTTATCTGAACAACATCTTTGAGGATATTGCCCAGGACTTCATCTATCCCGATCCTTACAACATCCTGGTATTCCTCGACAATCACGATTTGAGCCGTTTTAACAGAAAGGATGAAACCGATCTGAAGCGCTTTAAACAGGGCATTGCCTTTTTGCTCACCGTGCGTGGCATCCCGCAGGTTTATTACGGTACCGAAGTGCTGATGACCGGTACCAAGGAAGAAGGCGACGGTCGTCTTCGCAAAGATTTTCCGGGCGGGTGGCCAGGCGATAAAACCGATCAGTTCACCAGGGACGGCAGAACAGATATTCAGAACGAGGCCTGGGATTATATGCAGAAACTAATGCAGTGGCGTAAAACCAACGATGCTGTTACAAAAGGAACAATGATCCACTACGCGCCAAGAGACGGGATTTATGTGTACGGTCGTATAAAAGATAATCATACGGTTATGGTGATATTAAACAGCTCCTCAACGGATCAGTCTGTAAAAACGGGCCGTTATACTGATATTACAGCTAAATTTACTTCCGGTAAAGATGTGATCACTTCAAAAACATTCCGGCTCGACAGCGCCATTGATATACCTGCCAAAGGAGAATTGGTTTTGGAGCTGGTCAACGAATAGTAAATGATTTAATGTTGTTTAGTTAAGCCCGGATAAAAAGTTTCTCACTCCATTCTAAAAACATATTCAGACCTAAAATTTTTCCCCACTAAAACAAGATGCATTACCACCTGTTTTTCTTCATTAGTCATTAGTTTTATACACTTGATCAAAATCATCATGCTGTTAACAAGCTAATAGAAATCAATACTTTAAATTTGCATTAAGACATTCAGGAGGATTTGGTCTACATTTAGCAGTATTTAGTTTTTATCAGCGGATAATTATGCCGCTTATACTTGTAACTCTAAAAATTGCATATAAAGTAAAAACCGGCATCATGGAAAAAAAAGCAATAGGTTACTGGGAAGAGAAAAAGGGAAAACTGAAACACAGGTATAATTTCCTTACGGATAAAGATTTAAGTTATAAAGTTGGCAAGGAAAACGAGATGATTGAATTGCTGAGCTATAAACTTGGAAAGACAAAGCAGGAATTGATTTTCCTGATTGTATCGTTATAGTTTATAATGTGATTAATAGTTTATAGTAAAACCGGCAGTGTGAATCTAAAATCACTGCCCTTTCCTTCTTCGCTTTCTGCCCAGATTTTACCTCCGTGTTTTTCAATAAATTCCTTACAGATTATTAATCCTAACCCGCTACCTGTTTCTTTGGCTGTCCCTTTGGATGAAAAAACTGCTGAGAGATCGAACAGTTTTGACATAATTTCAGCAGGTATGCCGACTCCATTATCTGAAACAGTTACTGAGATGGTCGAATCAGATTGTTGTGCTGAAATACTTACAATTCCTTCATTATTTGTGAATTTTATTGCATTTGATACAAGATTTCGCAAAACCGTTTTTAACATATCAATATCTGCGGTAACATTTAAATATTCTGATTCTGAATAATTTATTGCAATGTTTTTTGAATCAGCATTTGGTTTAAGAACTTCGGCTACCTCTTTGCATATTACGGCAAAATTCAGAACCTGGGGTCTGAAAGGAATACTACCCTGTTGTGTTCTTGCCCACATCAAAATGTCTTCCAATAGTTTAAACCCTTTGTTTGCTGTAATACAAATATTGTTCGCAACATTTTCAATTTCTATCATCAGACCTCCAAGACCTCTCCCTGATTATCAGCCAATAAGATGCTGTTGGGCGTAAACTAAAAATCGTTACTTTTGGAGGCATGGGACAACTATTACTACCAATTTTCCCAAGCGATACGCGAATGATAACGCCGACCTT
>CAIMVD010000204.1 GCA_903844815.1 uncultured Bacteroidota bacterium
AAGGTCGGCGTTATCATTCGCGTATCGCTTGGGAAAATTGGTAGTAATAGTTGTCCCATGCCTCCAAAAGTAACGATTTTTAGTTTACGCCCAACAGCATCTTATTGGCTGATAATCAGGGAGAGGTCTTGGAGGTCTGAGGTTTCATCCATGGCAGGTTTTCGTGGTTGTGGAAAGGGATTAATTGCATTTCCCAACCATCATTCCAATAAATATCATAACAGATCTGAATACCGAATTTCCCAAAATCAGCCTGAAAAACAGGGGGGTCGAGGGGACCCAAAGATAATCCCAACGGCCTGGCCACATGTGCCCGGCAGAAATGGTCAGGGTTCAGTCTATTGCAGTACTAATGAAGCAGGGATGAAAACCTTGAGCCTTTAATTATGAGCCCACTCCGAAAAAAATAATAAATACAATTGCCACAAAGACACGAAGACGCTAAGGTTCACAAAGAGTATAATATTAATGAATTACCTTGGCGTGTCTTCGTGCCTTTGCGCCTTGGTGGCAAAAAAAGACTTTTCGGAGCAGACTCAATTATTTATATTATTTGGAGGAATTAATCCCTTCGTTATATATTATTTGCCTGACCACTTCCCTGTAAACACTCAGGCTCTGGGCCTTTTTTATTTTCTTAAGCCCCTTTGGTGAGTTGGGAAATGACTGGATGAAGTACTCCCAGAAGGGATACATTTTCATCAGGAGATGTTTTGGACCCGATAAAGCCTCCTCCCATGAAGAGAAGAAGGCGTCGTGAAAAGAGTTGAATATTTCGTATCGGTTTTCAGGATAGAGAGGATTATCAGCTTTAATCATTGCGGGTAAAAACGGGTCAGCAATCAGGCCCCTTCCTATCATCCAATTGTTGATTGAAGGAAAACGCTCTTTCATTTCCCGAAAGCTTTGTACAGAAGTAATGTCACCATTATAGAAAATTTTATGAGAGGTTTGACCCAGACACTCTTCAAAGGTCTTCAGATCAACCTCTCCCTTGTATAGCTGCTTTCCTATGCGTGGGTGAATTGTAATATTTGCCAGCGGGTATCTCTCCAGTACAGGCAGGACCTGAAGGATCTCCCGCGGATTTTCATAGCCCAACCGCATTTTTACCGATACCTGAATATCTGTTTCAGCAAGGACCCTGGTCAGAATTTCATCAATCTTCACGGGGGTAGTCATTAAACCCGAGCCCATTCCTCTTTTTGCAACCATGGGATAGGGGCATCCCAGGTTCCAGTTCAGCTCAGTATATCCGAGATTTTGAACATGCTTTGCCACAAACAGGAATTCACCGGCATCTTTTGTAATTAACTGGGGAATAAGATCAATCGAGCTGTTATTGGCTGGAAGTATATCGCGTTCATTGGCTCGCTTAATTTCTGAGTTTCCATCAACACGTATATACGGAGCAATATATTTATCGATTCCTCCGAAAAACCTCTGATAGGCATTACGAAACCGGAAATCGCTAAATCCCTGGAGAGGGGAAGAATAAATTGTTATCATATGGACAAAAATAGTAAAACCGGTCTCAAAACTGTTAAGGAGTCTGGCTTTCTTTAAAGTATTAGAAAATTTGTATATATAACCTGTGCATAAAATCGGGAAGGCCTTACCACATTATTTCAACAGAATACTGTCAGGATTTAGCTTGAAAGGGGAATAAGGTTAGAGTCTTTTCAACATTAGTCCTATCTTTACATGGAAGCAGGCAATACAAAAACTCAATAGCCAAGTCAGAGAAAAGCCACTATAGCGTTTGCACAACTTTTTGCTGCCAGTTTAACAGGCTATCACCCTCAATGAATTTATATCTATGAAAAAATTTACTTCATTTAAGAAGCAAACTCTGTTTATTGTTTTTTGTATGTTAACCTTTTCTTGTACTGATTTTCGGAATAATAATGATCAGCTGCCAGATCCTGAGGTAAAAGCCGGAATAGCCAAAATCTCTGGAACCATCACAAATTTGAAACTTCCCGAGGGAGAAAAGAAAGTTACAGTTGAAATAGGGTTAATGAATCCGGTTACAGGTGAAGAAATCAGATTTAGAACAAATCTGAATGAAAATAACGGATTTTCTCTTGATGTCCCTTTGGAATGCAACACAGCCATAGTTGGTTTCAACATTGGTACGGATACAAAATATTATGGTAATGCTTCTGTTGGTTTGAAGCAGGACAATGAGCTGCAAATGAATATAGTTTTTGATGATAAAGGCGATTTTAAGATCGAATCTAAAGGAGGCCTAAATCTTAGGAATGAGGATATGATTAATATATCTAAGGCTCAGGGACTCTTTGAGGAACATCATACATGGGGTGATTATTGTAAAATGACACCCAAAGAATTTGCTGAACATGAACTTACCATCAGTCTTAAAGAAAGGACAAATGCTGGATTAGATTCATTGGTTTTATCTGAAAAGATTAAAAAACTCCTGACAGATCAATTTAACCTGCGTTTTTTAAAAGGACGGCTTTTCTATTATAAATCAGATGCAGAAAAAAGTTTCAAAATGTCTGAGATAAAGCAACCTGCTGATTCTGATTATACAGCTGTAGAACCCAATATAGAGTATTATTCTTTTCTAAAGGATTTTAATCTGAATAATCCTCAATACTTATACTGTTATTCTTATTCAGAGTTTCTACAGAGATTCCTGACAATAGCAGCATTCAAAATTCCGAAGATCGAAGACATACCCATCGACGAATGGCTTGCGGGAGTAAAAACAACGGTACAGGATGTAACAGGCTTTAATTCCGGTTTGTTCTACGATATGCTTGCAGCAAATGCCTATACTCTCCAGATGAATGACGGAAAAGAGCCACTTACGAATAAACAGGTAGAAAACATCTCAAACTACTACAGGGGAAATAAAACAGAGTATTCCAAAATTCTACTCAGGAAGAATGAAGAACTGGTAAAAAATATTGTGAAAAACAATGATCTTATTGTCAATAAAACCCCGGCAGTAGCAACAGACAAGCTGACTGATACCATTATTGCTAAATACAAAGGCTCGGTTGTTCTGGTTGATTTTTGGGCTACATGGTGCACACCATGTATGAATGCTCATAAAGACATGGAACCACTTAAGGCTGAACTCAAAGGTAAAGGTGTAGTTTTTGTCTATTTAACCAACGGTTCATCTCCCAGACCATTATGGGAAGGGAAAATCAAAGGTATTGGCGGTGAACAATATTACCTGACAGATGGTGAGTGGGAATTTGTATTGAATAGTTTTAGTTTTAATAGTATCCCCTCATATTTGATTTACGATAAAACAGGACAACTGAAACATATGTTTACCGGTTTTCCGGGAACAGACAAAATGAAGGAAATGATCGAGGCATTCTTGAACTAATTACTCAACCCTAATATCCTTTCTGTGACGGGGATGGATAAAAACGCCGTTTTTTTTGCCACTGCCGTCGGAGCCGGCATAGTGACAATTTTCCAACGATTGACTATCCGGTAAACTACGGTTTTTCTACAGACCCGTTGCAACTACGGGGATCATGGTCTTTTAAATGGATAAATTTGGGTACAAAACGGATATATCCGAAAATTTATTTATATTTGGATATAATTGGATACAAAATGGATGCACCAAATAAGATGAAGACAATACTGGATTTTAACAGTTCAGTTTACCAGCAAATAAGTCAGCAGCTTAGCATTATTGACAGTTTTAAGGGCGCATGGAAAAATATCGAAGGTCAGCAGAGTAAATACCTTAAAGAGCTCAGGAAAATAGCAACGATAGAAAGTATCGGTTCTTCAACGCGTATTGAAGGAGCAACTCTGACTGATGAAGAAGTTAAGACACTTTTAAAATCAGTAAAAATATCCAGAATGCAAAGTCGTGATGAACATGAGGTTGTTGGATACTATGAAGCATTGCAGATTATTCTGGAAAGTTATGCTGATATTGATTTGGAGGAACGTTATATTCATCAACTTCATGGTATCCTTTTAAAATACAGTGATAAGGATCAGCGACATAAAGGGCAATACAAAAGTCTGTCAAACAAGGTTGTTGCCAACTATCCTGATGGAACTCATAAGACAATCTTCAGGACAACTGAACCTCACTTAACATCCACAGAGATGCAGGGGTTGATAGTGTGGATTAATGAGCGGCTGTCAAAAAAAGATATGCATCCTCTTATGATAACTGCAGCTTTCGTTTACGAGTTCCTGTCAATACATCCCTATCAGGACGGTAATGGTCGTTTGTCGAGGCTTTTAACTTCTTTACTTTTAATAAAGCAGGATTACAGGTTCATCCAGTTTGTGTCTTTTGAAAACGTAGTAGAAACAAAGAAAGAAGGATATTACAAGGCTTTAATGGAAGGCCAGAAGAACCGGGATAAGAGAACTGAGCGTATTGACAGTTGGGTCGTGTTTTTCCTCGACTGCCTGATTGAATTAACCAGAAGACTCGATGTTAAATATGCAATCTACAGTAAACTGAAGACTGTTTTAATTGGGCGCCAACAGAGCATACTTGAATACATAAAAGAGCAAAAAACGGTCAGGATAAGTGAGCTTGTGACTAAGTTAGATGGTTTATCAAGAAATACATTGAAAAAAGATCTCGCTTTCCTGGTAAGAGAAGGATTAATACTTAAAACCGGGGAGGGGCGTGGGGTGAGGTATCATGAAATAGAATAGCCTCGCATTGCTGCCAGGCCTGACTTCGTATTTTAACGGCCAGGCGCGGGCTCATTTATTTTCGTTGTCGATTATCTGCCTGACAACTTCCCTGTATTCAATCATGCTGTGGGTTTTCTTAATTTTTTAAGTTCCTTTGGTGAAGTGTGATATTTGCCAGCCGGGATCGCTCCAGCACAGGCTAGATCTGAAAGATCTCCCGCGGACTTTCGTAGCCCAACTGCATTTTTACCGATATCTGAATATCTGTTTCAGCAGAGACCCTTTTCAGAATTTCATCAATCATCCCGAACGTATCCAGCAAACCGGAGCCCATTCCTCTTTTTGCAACCATGGGATAGGGACTATCTTCCACGAATAAGCTGCTATATTCAGAAAAATTTAATATCCCATATTGGGATATTTTAAAAATAATTCTTATATTTGCATGATGAGGATCATTGCATTCAGTCCTTTGAGAACCTTTTTTGAGAAGCCGGAGTATGCTGATTCTGAAGCTTCCTTGCGAGCATGGTATCATGATGCAAAGGCTGCTGAATGGATAAACTCTAATGAATTAAGACAACAATTCAAGAATGCAAGTATTGTTGGAGAAGGCAGGGTTGTCTTTAATATAAAAGGCAATGCCTACAGATTAGTTGTTGCAATTGATTATGAATTTCAGGTAATTTTTGTGCGATTCATTGGGACTCATAAGCAATATGACAAAATAGATGTTAAAACGATTTGATTATGGAAATCAGACCAATTAAAACAGAGGAGGATTACAATACTTCGGTTCGTCGGATAGAGGTATTATGGGGAGCAAAAAAGGATACCCCGCAGGGAGACGAACTGGATCTGCTTGTAACCTTAGTTGAATCATATGAGATGAAACATTATCCGATTGCACCTCCTGACCCGATTGAGGCAATTAAATTTCGTATGGAACAAATGGATATGACAAAAGCGGATCTTGTACAATATTTAGGCAGTCAGAGCCGGGTGAGTGAGATTTTAAATGGTAAGAGAAAATTAACACTCGGAATGATAAAATCGTTATATAAAGGATTAAAGATTCCTGCTGAAATTTTGTTGGCATAAACAATAATTTTTAAAAATGAGAATCCTGACCCTGATTTTGATTCTTTCCCTCGGATTAAACACTTTTGCCCAGACAAAAGGAATAAAGTTTATCAATGATACTTTGCTTTCCACTTAAAAGAATTGGCATCTATATATCAGATATTTAATTTGTTAAAACTGGAAATTTAAATTTCCGGCTGATTATTTTGTCATTCGGTAAGCAAATAGCATATTCTGGGTTCTTTGTATTCCAATAGCAACTTCCTGATTTGGCTGCATATTACTTCCTGGTTTGGCTGCATATTACTTCCTGGTTTGGCACCGTTTTACTTCCTGGTTTGGCTGCATTTTACTTCCTGATTTGGCAAAACTCCGAATGGCAAAACTGGATTTGTCTATTGTCAGAAATCTTCTTGAATCTGGTGAAAAAAAACGGAGTGGGTTGAAAAAGCCAGTAAACATGATTGTTGTTTGCCTGAACAGATGAATCGTTTTACATAGAAATAGAGAAACTATTAATATCTTTAAGGATAATCGTTAAAAGTTTTGCATTAAGCCCTTTCAATTTACCGGATATTAGAATCTAAGGGATAAAGACTGAATTATCAATGCTAAATTATACTTTGAATAGAGTATCTGTGGTAATAAATTAACTCAAACCTATGTTAAAATACTTCCTTAAACTGGCAGCACGTAGATTTCAATTAAACAAACTAATATTTGCAGGAAGTATTATCACGGTTTCAATTGGAGCTCTATGCATTTCACTATTATTCTCCTATGTAAATAATGAACTCACAATGAATGGGTTTCATAAACGCATTAAGGATATCTGCATGATAGTAGTTCAGGCTTCACCTGAAAGCGGGTTTGAAGCAATTTCTGCCAGATTATTTTTTAAATTCAATTACAAAGATTATCCGGAAGCTGAATCTCTTGTTTCGCTTCAGAAGTATAGAAAGAATGAAATAAAGGTAGCATTCGAAGAATCATCTTTTTCCCCGGAAGTCCTCATTGCCGACAGTACTTTTTTTAAGATATTCGACTTCAGGCTCTTAATCGGGAATAAGAATACTATACTCACTGATCCCGGCAATGCTGTTATTACAACGGAATTTGCCCGGAAGGTATTCGGTGACGAAGACCCCATAGGAAAGGAGATTAAAGTAACCTCAAGTGATACGAAAACATACACGATAAATGGGGTTCTAGCAAAATTGCCTTCCAACAGCTCAATTACTTTTGATATCATCCTTCCAAGTCATTCCGGCACATATGACAGATCCCCGGTCGATTTCGTGTTGCTACGGAATAAATCCGGACAGGAGGAATTTGTTAAAAAAATTGAGAGGATCGGACAATCCCACCCTCAGTTTAAGGATAGTAAAGTAAGCTTACTATCATTTAATGATATCTATTTCAATAATAAAGGCCACAATAATGATTACAATTTAATATTCTCCCGTTTCGGGGATAAAAAAAATGTTTTTGTACTGCTTGTTATACTGATTGTTGTTTTTGCTATTACAGCATTAAACTTTAGCGGCTTTCAGGTAATACTCATCAATGCAGGCATGAGAAACACAGGATTAAGCAAAGTAATGGGCATAACAGCCAGAGAGCTTGTAATGCAAAAAACAGTTGAAATTGTGTTGCTCATATTTTTATCATCCATCATGGTAACAATTGCGTATGTTACTGTTTTACAATATTATGATAGTTTTATAAAGGTTTCTCTTTCTCCGTCGGTGTTGCAGATCATTGCACTTAACGTGACAATAATTGTTGCCCTGTTTGCTTTTGCAATGGTATATCCAACGTTAATAATCTTAAAGATCCCTGTTATCGACAGTCTGAAGGGGAAGGCATTTTCCGGCAGTTTTCTTGTCAGTCAAAAATCTATTATAACTATTCAGTACACACTTACAATAGCATCCATTGTAGCTTCTCTCGTAATTTTCAGGCAGGTAACTCTAATGCTGAATAAGGACCTTGGGTTTGAGAGCAAAAACATAATAAGGGTTAAGATGTTTCAGCGTCTGCCCTTTACCGGAGGGATGGAAGATTACAAGAAAAGGAAGGATGAACAGAAAAAGAGCTACCAGTTTGTACTTAATGAACTGGCCTCCATTCCTGTTATTGAAAGTTTTGCTCAGGGGGTATCTCCTCTGGAGCCTTTTATTATGCCCTGGAAAGTAAGAGGAGATGAAAAAGATTTTTTAAGCCAGAACGCACTGACAGTACATCCGGATTATCTTAAATTATTGGGATTGGAAATTTCGGAAGGCAGGTTTTTTGATGCGCAAAAAGATGTATCGAGGGGGAATAAAATTGTTATAAACGAAGCAGCAAAAAAATTCTGGAAAATAGAAGACATTCAAAAATGCCGTATACTAAACAAATATTGGGAAGACAGCACCGGATATGAAATTATAGGCGTGGTAAAAGACTTTAATTATCAACATCTTTCAGTTAAGCCTCAACCCTTGTTCATGCTTTATTTTGCTGATGCTGATAATTATTTTCTTATCAAATTTAAGGATGGTTTTGTTCAAAGTGATCTGCAGTCAGTTTCGCGACTATATAAAGAAGTCAATCCGGGAGAAGATTTCACTTTTAGCTTTCTTTCTGATGAGATTGCGGATTTGTATCAAAAGGAGAAGAAGCTTAGCCAGATATACTTAGTATTCACTATTATTGCCTTGTTTATTACAGCTATTGGGATATTTGTAATTGCCATTTATGATGCCCAAAGACGTACAAAAGAAATCGGCATCCGCAAAGTAAATGGCGCCCAGATTGGTGAGATTATGCTTATGCTCAACAAAGACTTTGTGAAACTGGTTCTTCTTGCTTTTATAATCGCCTGTCCAATTGTCTGGTATGCAATGCATAAATGGCTTGAGAACTTTGCCTATAAAATTGATATCAGCTGGTGGATTTTTATCTTGGCAGGACTGCTGGCCATAGGAATTGCAGTGTTGACCGTAAGCTGGCAAAGCTGGAGGGTTGCAGGAAGAAATCCGGTTGAGTCGTTGAAGTACGAGTAATAGAATATAAAAAATGGGTTTAATAAAAACATCACATTTTGTCTAAAACCACGACCCTCGCGATATGATATTATAATCGTAGAAACAAAGCCATTTATAAACCGATATAAACCAGTACAACATGAAAAGACGAGAATTTATTCAGAATACCGCAGCTCTTTCTGCGGTGACAATAGTAAGCCCGGCAACTGCCTTTGGAACAAGGGCTAATTCGGCTATCAGGGTTGGAATAATAGGTTGCGGCTCCAGGGGAACTGCTGTAGTCGCCTCCATGCTGAATAATACCAATATAAATGTAATGGCTATGGCGGATCTGTTCGCTGACAGGCTCGGAAGTTCAAAAAAAATACTCGATGAATTGAACGTAAAGAAGGGATTCGGAGCTGTGGCAAAACAGAATACCTATTTAGGTTCAAAGGCTTACCAGCAGCTGATTGGGAACAAGGATGTGGATGCAGTACACATCTCGACTCCTGCTTATGCACATGCAGCGTTTCTCGAAGCAGCGGTGCTGGCAGGGAAGCATGTCTATTGTGAGAAACCTGTTGCCCCGGATGTTGCCGGCTGCAGGAAGGTAGAACATGCCGGCAACCTTGCAGGCGAAAAACAGAGTATAGTAATTGGATTCCAGATCCGCCATGCGACTCCATACGTTGAAATGGTAAAACGGATACAAAGGGGTGATATAGGGGAGATCCTGAATGTTCATCTCTGCTATCTTGCCTCCGAATCGCATTTCGACAGCGTTGCCGGCATGTCGTACGATGAAGGAAGGATAAGGAACCATTTTAACTGGCATGCCCTTTCCGGAGGCGTTATGCTCGATCAGGCTATTCATATGATTGATGTCTGCAACTGGGCGCTCGGCAATCACCCGTTGAGTGCAATAGCTTCCGGCGGCATTGATGAATCACATAAATATGGCGACACCTGGAAGCATTTTCAGGTTATTTACGACTACCCGGGAGTTAAGGTGAGTGTGCTTACAACTCAGTTCGGCAAGACCTTCGGCGATGTTTGTGCAAAATTCATCGGAACCAGGGGCACTGCTGAAGCTCATTATTCCGGAGGCGTTTTTATAAGTGGTGAAAATCAATGGGATTCGGGTGTGCCGAAAAGCGATACTCAAAAGATCACCGAAGAACAGCGAAGGGCAGGAGCCTTCCAGTCATCACTCGAGGATGCGGATCCCCGAAAGGAAATTGCCTTCATAAAAAGCATAGAAACCGGTAACTATCTCAACGAAACCAAATCGGGAGCAGAATCTACACTTACCGCAATTCTTGGCCGGGAAGCAGCCATTTCAGGTGAAAGGATCGGTTGGGATGAACTCAGGAATTCAGGTGCAAGACTCGATCCGATGCTTAACCTCGAACAATTTGATATGTAAAATCAAATCACCATTTTTTGCCATGGCATTCAAAGCATGATACACCAACGGTTCCGCCTTTCAGATCAGACCCATGACAACTGACACAATTTACAAGGGGTTGGGTAAGTCCGCTTTTATGCTTAAATCCATCCTGGCTTATCGTATGGTCTGCAGGAGGATTGTATTTTGAATCATTTTCCTTTTCACAACCAATAATCAGAGCAGGTATTATTAATATCATTGAAAATATCACTAATGCATTGTTTTTCATGTTGTTCTTGTGTTTTAACGGACCCTTCATAATGATGATTTTATTTGTTTCTTTAATATAACAGTGTCTTGAGAGATTTATTGTCTTTTTTATACTGTTGAATCATGAGAAGCGGGATCCCGGAGGATGAAACATATTAATTCCATTTGCCATTTCCTGACTGATTTGGGTGGTTGGTTTTTGATTTGTGTTATAAAAATGTCTTTCATAACTTTACTCATAGAATTAATTTCCAGTTAATTGAGTTTTTTTTATGATCCAATACACAATCAGATGAAAGCATTTTGTTTTACCGCGATGATTGCTGTATTCCAGTTAATCTGTACAGGCATCATTAAGGCACAACCCACTCAAAATCAATTAAACTCTGAATCAGACGGAGTTCAGGAACTCGATAGCAGTACTTACGAAACCTGGGATGCAGCCACAAGCCAGTGGATTGGGAATCACAAAAGTGTATACACCTATAATGCTGACGGGAATCTTCTTACTCAAATTGCTTATAACTATGATAACGGGGCCAAACAGTGGATTGTATCAGGTAAAATGAAAAACACCTACGATACCAATGGAAATCTTGTTTTGTATGTTGTTTATCAATGGGATGTAACAACCAGTAGGTGGATTGGTTATACTAAATCAGATTATTCGTACGATAACAATGGGAATAAGACTTTGGAGTTTTCATATATCTGGGACAAAACCATGAAAAAATGGGTAGGTTCTCATAAATATGAACGTAAATACGATGCCAATGGGAATAATATTTTATATATAAGTTATAACTGGGACACAACACTAAACAAATGGATTTCTGATATTAAGAATGAATCCAACTATGATGCAAATGATAACATTATATTGGATTTTACTTACCATTGGAACCCTGATACCAGAAGTTGGATTGTTTATAGGAAATCAGAACGAATATATGATAATAACGGAAACCAGACTTTGATTATCAGTTATAGGTGGGATACAGTTGCAAACCAATGGTATAACGACGGAAAGACGGAATTCGCTTATGATGCCAATGAAAAAGTGACTTTGTGGATTAATTACTTTTTCGATATAGTTACAGGCAAGTGGTCTCCTCTTTTTAAAGATGAAATGGCTTACAATGAAACCGGTAAACAGATTCTGTACCAGAATTTTTATTGGGACGCAACTATAAACCAGTGGATTGGTTATAATAAGTATGAATACAATTATGAGACAAACGTAAACCAGATTAGGTATATTTTCTATATGGATAAAACGTCTTACCAGTGGGTTTTACATTCAAAAGAAGTATACAATTTCGATACCAATGGTAATGAGACTATGAGTGTTTGGTACAATTGGCACGAAAACACAAGCCAATGGATTGCTGTACAAAGATATACAAATTATTACTCTGAAAATCCAATTGATAATATCATCTCTGAAAATAAGATGAACGTCTATCCCAATCCGGCCAGTGAATATATTGTGTTTGATGTGACAAATATTTCAGAATCAGCAACAGTTGAATTGTTCGACAATCAGGGTAAAAAGGTGCTAGAAGAAAAATTGCCGGTCACAGGGCAAATATCTATTAGTCATTTGGCAAAAGGGTACTATTTATACCGGATAAATAATAGTGGAATTGTCTATAAAGGCAAAATCATTGCACAGTAGCAATTCAGGATTTCGACAGACAGAAAAAAAATTGCATCTCTTCCCAGACCATGCCCGAGATAGCACATCCTTATCTTGAATGAGGTAAGACCCATACGGATTAAATTTATTTGACATTATGCTTGAGAAACATTATTTTTGTCAAACATAATTATAGAGCAATGAAATTCTTCAACCGTGAAAAAGAAGGACAACGATTAATTAGTGTCTGTCTTTAAATTTAAACTGTTGATAACAAGTTCAATACTTTGATAAGTAGATAAAGTACTTTACCCTGATATTTTTAACTTAGGGTCAAAAATAGGAATAAGATGAAACTGTTCAACGATTTTACGAT